>JBGTCJ010000030.1:0-11929 GCA_041748895.1 Pirellulaceae bacterium | reverse complement strand
GGGAAGGGCGGGCATTAACGGAGGTTCGCGAGTTGCTACTCGATGACAAAGCCGAGATTGGTGTTCGCCGATCGGCATTGCAGTCTCTCGTCCAACAGCGGCCCGACGATTTGACAGAAATCTGTATCCGACTGGTCTCCGACACGCGGTTGAGTCTGATTGCGGCGCAGGGGCTCGCTATGGACGACGACCCAGAGGCAGCGAGAGCCCTGATCAATGCTTACAAAAAGCTTCGATCCCGGCAGCGCCCGCAGGTGATGTCGATTCTCACGCAGCGACCCTCGTTCGCGACAGCCTTGATGGATGCCATCGAGGCCAAACTGATCCCAAGAGAAGATCTTACCGCTTATGACGCGCGGCAGATTCGGTCGCTGGGCGATGAGTCCTTGCAGCAGCGTTTGTCGGATGTTTGGGGTGAGCTCCGAGAATCCCCCGCCGAGCGACAGGATGCGATGCGTCAGCTCAAGGAGATGCTCGAAAATTCAGAGCACCCGCCGATCGATCTGAGCCGTGGTCGAGCCATCTATCAGAACCTATGTGGAAAATGCCACAAAATGTACGGCGAAGGCGAGGCAATCGGTCCCGATTTGACCGGCTCGGGACGGAGCAATCTCGACTACCTGATCGAGAACATCGTGGATCCGAGCGCGGTGGTCGCCAAAGACTATCGCGTGAGTTTGGTCGTCCTTGACGACGGCCGCGTCCTGAGCGGAGTCATTGTGGAGCAAAATCCACGGACACTCACCCTGCAAACACAAACCGAGAAGGTCGTGGTGCAAACCGAAGAGATTGAGGTGATTCGACAAACAAACCAGTCTCCGATGCCCGAAGGTCAACTGAACCCTTTGAGCGACGCAGAGATTCGAGACCTATTTGCGTACCTACGGCACCCCTACCAAGTGCCTCTGCCGACTTCGTCGGTCGTCGTAGAGTCTTCCCAGTGATGCGCGGAGGGGAGTTGAGACATGGTGTGGATTCAACATTCTCTGACGCTGCGTCCGGCCAACCGCGGGTTTCACCTCATCACCTCGGAGATCCTTGCGGCGGTCCCTGAATTGGCGTCGCTCCGCGTTGGTCTGCTGCATGTCTTCATTCAGCACACCAGCGCATCATTGACGATCAACGAGAACGCGGACGCGGATGTTCGATTTGATTTTGAAACCGTACTGAATCACGTCGTCCCGGAATCGCTGCCCTTCCGCCACACGCTCGAAGGTCGCGACGACATGCCCGCCCACGTGAAGGCATCGCTGATGGGTAGCAGCGTTTGCGTACCAGTCTCAAGCGGGCGCCTCGCGCTGGGGACCTGGCAGGGAATTTATCTCTGCGAACATCGCGACCACGCGACCGAAAGAACGGTCTTGATCACGCTGCAGGGCGAGTAGCCCGGACCTATGGCACAGTGCGTCGGCGCGGAGCCTAGTGCCCAACCGCCTAGGGAACATCCGCGCCGGCTTGTCCGTGGCGAATGGTCTGTGGCAAGCGATAAATTCGTCCGTCTTCGGCGCCAATCAGCAACTCGATGGGAGCGTCGTCGGCCCAGCGAGCAATGGTGGGGCTGGTCGTGTGACCGGCCAAAATGTGGTCGCTCAGCGGACCTTGCTCGACAAATTCGTATCGTTGGCCCAATGCGTCATCGCCTGCGACAGGTCGGCCCCTCATCCAGTGAATGCTAGTGCTGTTTACCAGGAGATCGCGATTACCATCGCCGTCCCAATCGAATAAGGTGAACTTGACTCGTCCGCCACGCCCGGCGATCCCATGGTTGAGTTGCAGGGTCCCGGGCGACTCGGAAACGACCGCGTGCCGGCTGTCAAACACCGATGGTCCCGAAGCTTCGAAAATCCGTTGGCCTGGCATCAGTCGCAGCCCGGCGTCGGTCCGAACCCTGCGAAACCAGGCGAGGTAGCCCTCGTGGTCGAGCATCACGAGGTCATTCAGCCCATCCGAGTCCCAGTCGATCACCATCGGCGTTGTTCGCCACTGCGTCGCCAATTCACGTCCCTGAGGCGTCCACCAGTAGGCCGGTGGCTTGGGAGTGCTGCCAGGCCATTCGACCTCGATGGGCCGCGCCGCAGTCATTCTCGGTTGCGAGCGGGTGCCGATGTTTTGGTACCACACGACCTTGCCCCAAATCGAATTGACGATCAAATCGGGTAGTCCATCGTGGTCCCAATCCGCAACGCTGAGGGTTGTGTATCCCCATTTGGGTTCGGACGGTCCCTGACAGCTTCCATTGGGACCTGCCTGAATGCGGATTGGTATCAGGTCAGCTTCGATCTTTACCGGCGCGGCCCAGCGAGGCGGATTCCCGCCGTCGAGGTTTTCGATCCAACCGATGTAGCCCGCCGAATTTCCGCAGATGAGGTCCGTGTCGCCATCGCCATCCCAGTCGACCGCAAAGGGGGTCACGAGCGCTCCAAAGCACACGTCGTCGGCCTCCTGCTGAAAGTAGTATGGTGGCTCAAAGAGGGGAACACCCGACCCATCCAATACACCCGTATTTCGCACCCAGGCGACGCGTCCATCTTCGTCGCCGACGATCAGGTCGACATGGCCATCGCGGTCCCAATCAAAAGCGACCGGAACGATCATCTCGAGATCCATCGTCAGGTCTTGCCCGTCGCGTTGCAATCGACGACCTGCGGCAAACTTCGGCTTGGTTCGAGAACCGATGTTTTCGAAGTAGGTGAATCCGTCAAGGAATTCACCGCAGATCAAATCGAGGTCGCCGTCGCCATCAAAGTCGGCCAGGCAGGGTGATGGCCGACCATAGACATCGATAGGCGCGAGAGAACCCGATGCATCGACGGCTTCGAGCCGACGCGGTTCTCCGTACGACGGTCGTTCGTTCGTTCCCTCATTGCGAATGACGTAGACGTAGCCGCGCAGCGGCCCGAGCTTCCATTGACCCTGCGGGTCGTAGGCGTGGGCCCAACCGTCGCCGCCGAAGTTCATGCCGTATTCTTCCCAATCGTCGATTCCGACGATCAGGTCATCGGCACCGTCGCCGTCGTAATCGACAATGCTCCACTGATTGGCGCGAACGGTCAACTTGGAAATCGGGGTGTGAATATTGGCGGTGGGATAGATCTTTCGCCGTTCGCCGAAGCCACCGGGTTTTGGATCGAGCACTTCTGTATTGCGAGAGAGCAGCCGAAGTTTGCCGGCCGAGTACGACGGTGTCAGGTCGGGGAACGACGCCGCAACTTTGACCGGTGGCTTGAACACCGGGCGCGGCTCATCACCCTGAACATTCTCGAAGAAGTAAACGCCGCTCTGCGGCTTGTCGGGACAGCAAACCAGCAGATCGAAATCGCCGTCACCGTCAAAATCGCAGGGGATGGGGTACGCCCAGAGTCCGACCTTCAAATCAACCACCAACCCGGGATGATTAAATTTGAGCGTCTCCAATGATTGGCCGCACACCCTCATCGCTGATCCGATCCCGATCGTGGCGATCGCTGCCATCCATGCTGCGCAATTGATCGCTGGACTGAGAAATTTGTTCATCACAGGAAGCACCCAATCGAAAAGGAATCGCGGCAGGTCGGGGGACTAGCGGGAGAGATGACCAGTTTAACCGATGAGCTCCTGGAAGTGCCGACCGGGATTGAATTCACAACCGCTCCAACATCGCTTATCCTCACGTTTGAACGGTAGATGTCGAATCGATTCGGATCCAAAGGGGCATACGGTGCGTCGTTGTCATCGTTGTCCACTTTAGTTTCCAACCTTCCATTTTCGGGGACCTGTAGCGTGAAAGATGCATCAATGGTTTGCGTGGCTTGCATGGGTTGCCTGATCACTCTAGCGTTCGCTTCGGTCGGGTCGCGGACCTCGGCCGTGGAGCCCAGCCGCCCGGTTATCGGACAGGTGGCGGCTGATTTTGAACTGACGGGGCTGGACGGCGAGCCGGTGAGGCTGTCGACCCTCGTCGCGGAAGGCCCCGTGGTGGTCGCGGTCCTCCGCGGGTTTCCGGGTTACCAGTGCCCGATCTGCAGCCGCCAAGTGGGCGAGTTCGTTTCCAACGCTGGCAAATTTCGAGATGCCGGGGCATCGGTTGTGATGATCTATCCTGGTCCCGCGGCGGCGCTGCTTGAACGAGCTAAGGATTTCAGTAAGGGAATATCGCTGCCCGAACGTTTTCATTTGTTAATCGATCCGGACTACGCAATGACCAACTCCTACAACCTCCGCTGGGATGCTCCGCGTGAAACGGCGTATCCCTCGACTTTCGTGATCAACGGCGAGCAGAAGATTATCTTTTCAAAAGTCAGTTCATCTCACGGCGGACGTGCCTCGGCCATTGAAACACTCGAAGCCATCAAGCGGTTAAGTCACGGAGCGTCGTCGCCCTGAAACAACCAAGGCCTTGTTTAGCGAGTCCAGGTGAGCCATTTCTGAAAGATTGCCTTCACGCGCGGTGTCAGTCTTGACCGATTGTACGCGTCCCCGAGTTTGCGGATCGAATCGGCCTGCGTCGGGTATGGGTGAATCGTGGACGCAATTTTTCCAAGCCCGATGCGATACTTCATCGCGAGCGCGACCTCGCAGATCAAATCACCCGCATGGGAGGCAACGATCGTTGCGCCAACGATTTGATCGGTACCCTCACGGCAGTGGATTCGCGTGAAGCCGCGATCGTCACCGTCGAGCACGGCACGATCGACCCCGGAAAGCGGTTGGTGGTACGTTGTGATCTTCATCCCCGCCTTCGACGCCTCAGCGGGGTAGATTCCGACGTGGGCGATTTCCGGTGAGGTGAATGTACACCACGGAATGATCAAGCGGCTCGCCTTTGCCCTTCCAAAAAATAAGCTGTTTTGAATCACGGTCCTGGCATGAAAATCGGCCAAGTGAGTGAATGCGAATCGAGAGCAAACATCACCGGCAGCGTAGATTCGCGCGTTGGTTGTTTGCAGACGATCGTTGACCTCGATCCCACGAGTCGGGTCGGACTCCACGCCAGCGCAGTCGAGGCCGAGCCCGTCGAGGTTGGGAGTGCGGCCAGTACTAACCAGGATCTCGTCGCCGACGATCCGTCGCTGCCGCCCCCCCTGCTCGATGACGACGATCTTTTCAGCCCCATCGATTTCGACGCCGATCACCTGAGCATGCAGGAGCACTTCAACCCCATCATCTCTCATCGATGCCTGAACGATCGCGGCAGCATCGCTCTCCTCGCGGGCCAGGATCTGCGCTCCTCGCTCGATCAGGAACACCTCGGAACCGAACGCCGCGAAACTCTGAGCCATTTCGCAACCGATCGGGCCACCGCCGATGACGATTAGTCGTCCGGGAAGTTCGGTGAGCGAAAAAAGCGTCTCGTTGGTCAGGTATCCGGCTTCCTTGAGCCCCACGATGGGCAACTCCGCCGCCCGCGCGCCGGTGGCGATAACCGCCCGCTTGAACCGCAGCGAGGTCCCCGCCACATCGACTGTCTCACGGCTGGTGAAGGTTCCTTGCCCAAAGAAGACATCCACGCCCAGCTCCGAAAACCGCTTCGCCGAGTCGTGAGGGCTGATCGCCGCACGCAGTCGCCGCATCCGCTGCATCACTTCCGAAAAATCAACTCGGATTTCCCCCGTATGCACCCCATATGCCGCCGACCGTCCAACGGCCCTCGCACGTCGTGCCGCACTGACGATCGCTTTGGAGGGCACGCAACCGACGTTCAGGCAATCGCCTCCCATCAGGCCGCGTTCGACCAGAGCCACCTTGGCGCCCAAACCCGCAGCGCCGGCGGCTGCAACCAGTCCCGCCGTACCGGCGCCGACGACCACCAAGTTGTAACGACCGCTCGGCGTGGGGTTTATCCAATCGGGAGGACGGACGTGCGACTGCAGCGTCCGGTTCTCCTGGTTGAACGGGAACAGCGGTCCAAGTTCACTCACTCGGCAGGCTCCGAATCGGCGTTTTGTTGCGGAACGATGGGTTTGGGAGGTGAATCAGGCCGACAATGCATCGGTGTGGTGTCGCGGACATGTCCCGATCGGTTGGCAAGGTAGGTGATCGCTTGCTTGATCACCAGCGGCAGCAGGCCGAGGATTGCAAACGCCAACAGCATCCGGCCGCTGACAATCCCCCGCGCACCGGTGCTTGCCAGATGCTCTAGACTCGGAACACTCGCCCCCGCGTAGACATACGCGGCGGTCCCCGGCAACATCCCGAGCTGGCTGACCCACCAGAAGGTTCGGACGGGAATGCTGGTGAGCCCCATCGCGGTGTTGATCACGAAAAATGGGATTGCAGGAAACAACCGAAGCGAGAAGAGGTAGTACGCACCCTCGCGCTCGAAAGCATCGTTGACCTTCGAGAACCTTCCCTGCATTTTCTGGTGGACCCAATCGTGCAACAGGTAGCGGCTCAATAGAAGCGCCAGTGTCGCGCCGGCGGTCGAGCCGAAACTGACGATCAGCAGCGCTCGCCAAAAGCCAAAGAACCAACCGAAAACCAATGTCATGACCGCTGCGCCCGGGAGCGACAAACCCGCGATGAGAACGTAGAGTCCCATCGCAATGGCCGCCGACACAACCGGAAAGTCGACTCTCAGGGCTCGAAGGTCTTGTTCACGCGTAACCAGGTACTCTAGCGAGAGCGCTCCGCCAAATCGCCAGTATCCTATCGCGAGGACCGCGACTATCACGCAAACGAGTCCCCACGACTTCGCCCGAAACAGGCGGGAGGAAGATTTGGTCGGTGGATCAGGCTCGGCCATCGGTGAATCCTCGCGACTGCGTCGCACCCGTGTGAATCGTCCAACGGATGAGTGTAGGATGGGAAATCCCATTTTGGATCGGTAGCTCGGAAGTCCTACGATGGCAACTCCCGTGACGCGACGTCGCCGTCGTTCTTGGAGATTGGTGAACAGGCGCGAAGCGAGTCGGGGACTGCGGGTACGGAGTAGTTATTTAATGATTCTGAAGACGCTCCAGCGAACCAATAGCCCGCTACGTTCGCCCAGTCATCAACTCAAGGTACTCAGTGATCCCGATCTTGTCGGATCGCTCGAACCCTTTGACGAGCGGCTTGCCAAACACATCGACGGCCCCCTGCGCAGTACGGCGTTGCAAACGCTTCAAATCAATCTGGGGAAAGTTTGCAACCAAACCTGCTCGCATTGCCACGTCGACGCGGGGCCCGATCGGCGTGAGAGTATGTCGCGAGAGACAGCGGAACAGGTCGTGCAGTTCATGGAGCGATCAACGATCCAGACACTCGACGTTACCGGTGGAGCCCCGGAGATGAACGCGAACTTCTGTCGGCTGGTCGAGCACGCTCATCGACTCAATATCTCGGTCATCGATCGCTGCAACCTCACGATTTTGTTGGCCCCAGGGTTCACACAACTTCCCGAATTTTTGGCGAAGCATCGGGTCAGGATTGTCGCCTCATTGCCGTGTTACCTCGAGGAAAACTGCGACGCGCAGCGCGGTACGGGCGTGTTCGCCAAGTCCATTCTCGCGATTCGCGTGCTCAACGAACTCGGATACGGCGTGTCCGATAGCGGGTTGGAATTGGACCTCGTCTACAACCCGGTGGGCACCAATCTGCCGCCTGATCAGGAATCGCTCGAACGAGATTACCGTGAGCAACTTTGGCATCGCTACGCCATTCATTTCAACCGGCTACTGACGATCACCAACATGCCGATCAGCCGTTACCTCGACGACCTGTTGCGACAAGGCGAGTTCACCACCTACATGAACCGGTTGGTGGATCATTTCAATCCCGGCACCGTTGCGGGTTTGATGTGCCGATCGATGGTTTCGGTCGACTGGCGCGGGTACTTGTACGACTGTGATTTCAACCAAATGCTCGACCTGGCCATCACCGACGTGGAGCGGCGGCACATTTCCACGATCCAAACCGAAGCGATGGTGAGCCGTCTCATCCAGACGGGCAATCACTGCTACGGATGTACGGCGGGGCAGGGATCGAGCTGCAACGGCAGCATCGGATAGGCATTTCGTACGAGTCCACAGCGCTCAGCGACGCTGTGGCCATGCCCACTCGTACAACGATTTGGTATCGCTGTAACGGGCGTCGGATGACGTTGACCCGAGCACGACTGCGATCAGGTGATCATCGCCCCTGCGACAGCTAGATACCAAACAGGCGCCCGCTGCGGAGGTGGTCCCCGTTTTGATCCCGTCAAATCCGTCCTGCCCAAGCAATTGATTGGTGTTGGTCCAGGTCACTTCACGACGGCCTCCTTCGGGAGTCGAGACGACGGTACTGTGGGTCTGCGTCCCGACATACTCGCGAAACTTCGGGCTTTGCATCGCACGAGATGCGAGCGTCAACAGATCGCGCGGGGTGGTCGTCATCTCATCGCCCGATCCGCCGTCACCATAGGGAATTCGGTAGACGGTTTGAGTCATCCCGAACTTGGATGCCTGGCGATTCATCTCCGCAATGAAATGGGATCGCGTTGTTGGAGCGCCGCCGACCGCGGATTGGATCGAATCAGGCGGGGACAGGCGATCGTTAAAGTGCTCGGCCAAGGCGTTGCCGGCGTCGTTGCCTGAGGGAAGCAACAGCCCATACAGGCACTGCGATACCTTGAGGTTTTCGCCCTCCCGAAGCTGGCTCGACGAGCCGGCCGTGCTGGCCGCGAACTTGGAATAAGTGACCACCTCGTCCCACACCGAGGGATCGGCTTCAGCCAGTTGCAAGACGACCCACGCGCACATCATTTTGGTGGTGCTGGCCGCTTTGGCCGGCACGGCTTCGTTGAGCCCCCACAATACCTCGCCAGTGCGGCCATCGGCGATCGCCCATGCCCGGGCCGTGATCTGATCGGGACCTTCGGTGACTGAGCTGACTTTCGCGTCATCGGTCGTTTTTTTGACGTCGTCGGCGGACGAGACCAGATGGCCTGCGGGGGCCATCGCAAACCCGACCAAAATCAAGGTGATCCGAAGCATCTGCGTTCCTTTGGGCTTGAAGGCGGAAGGTCCCTCTACTTGACCGCGAGCATCCGTTCCAAAGCGATGAGGCTCCACCGGGTCACTTCGGGGTCGACCTCAATCACATTGACCGGATGCCCGGCTAGGAGGTTATCGAGGCTCCAGCAGAGGTGAGGCAGATCGATACGGTACATCGTCGCGCACATGCATGTAACGGGACTGAGGAAGTGAATTTCCTGCTCAGGGTGCTCGGCTTTCAGACGGTTGACCAGATGCAGTTCGGTGCCGATTGCCCACCTCGTGCCTGCGGGACTGTCGCGAACGGTCTGAATGATCTTGCCGGTGCTGCCCGAGACGTCGGCCATGTCGTTGACCTCGCGGGGGCACTCGGGGTGGACGAGAATTCTGATCCCCGGGTGCGTCGCTCGGAACTGCGTGACGTGTTCAGGACGAAACATTTGGTGCACGCTGCAGTGGCCCTTCCAAAGGATCACGCGGCTTTCGCGAAGCCCGGTTTCGGTGTTGCCGCCGAGTTCCAATTGGTACGGGTCCCAGACCGGCATCTTCTCGACCGGGATGTCCATTTTGAGCGCGGTGTTTCGTCCGAGGTGTTGATCGGGAAAGAAAAAAACTCGATCGCCTCGGTGAAACGCCCACTCGAGCACGGCGCGGGCGTTGCTGCTCGTACAAACGATTCCACCATGTCTGCCGCAGAATGCCTTCAGGCTCGCGGCGCTGTTGATGTAGGTCACCGGAATCACCCGCTCGGTATCGATCACCTCGGCCATGTCCGCCCACGCTGCTTCGACCTGTTGAATCGCTGCCATGTCGGCCATCGAGCAACCGGCGGCCATATCAGGCAGCACGACGGTGACTTTTTTGCCGCGTCTTTCCGCGAGCTTCTCCGGACGGTTGGCGAGCATGTCGGCCGTCTCGGCCATGAAGTGAACGCCACAGAAGACGATCGATTCGCAAGTTTCGCTATCGGCTGCCATCCGGCTGAGCTGGTAGCTATCGCCACGAAGGTCTGTGTGAGCAATGACCTCATCCTGCTGGTAATGATGTCCGAGAATCAGCAAGCGATCACCAAGATCCCGACGGACAGATTCGATTCTCTGGCGAAGATCCTCCGCGGCGGACGACTTGTAGGGCGCCAGTGGAAACGGCTTTTCATCGATCCGCTCGCTGGTCGATTCGGTGATCATGATGGCAACAGGGAGAACAGGTGTGTGGGGCTGGGCCGGGGACTCGACGGCGACAGAAGCACGTGGGCTCGTGACGCACTGGATCACCGCATTGTACGCCTTGGTCGTCGCCGACAAGTCGGGGGCCGGTTGTTGGATCTTACGGATCTGGGTGTAATCGATCTGTATTCCCGTCTGCCCGCCTCTACCCACCTCAGTTTGCCACCGCCATGACCCAACGCAGCCCATCGCACGCCGGAGGAAATTGGCACGCGCTCGACATCTCCAGTGTGCTCGAGCAATTGGGTACGGTCCGGGATTTCGGGTTATCGAAAGCCGAGGCCGCGCGAAGGCTCGAGAGCGTCGGTCGGAACAAGCTACCCGAGCAAAAACCGCCGGCGGTGTGGCAGATATTCCTGCGGCAGTTCGCCAATCCCTTGATTTTTGTGCTGATCCTGGCTGCGGTTGTTGCCGTTGCCATCGGTGATTGGACGGACGCGGTCTTCATTGCCGCGGTGTTGTTGGTAAACGCCATGATTGGTGGCTACCAGGAGTGGCGGGCCGAACAGAACAGCCTGGCGCTCCAGCAGATGCTGCACATGCGGGCCACGGTCTATCGCGATGGCGCGACCCAGGAGATCGAATCCGACGAGGTCGTTCCCGGCGATATCCTTGTGCTCGAATCAGGAAATCGCGTTCCCGCCGATGCACGCTTGCTCACCGCGCAGTCGCTACAAATCGATGAATCATTTTTGACCGGCGAATCGATCGCAGTTGCGAAGAATGCCGAGTGGGTGGGGGATCCGGGCACCGTTGTGGCAGATCACCTGAACATGGCATTCGCCGGCGCCGTTGTCACGCGAGGTCGTGGCAAAGGGATCGTGGTCGAAACGGGGAAAAAAACGGTTGTCGGCCAACTCGCTCAATCGGTCGCCGGGGAACGAACCGGCAACGCACCGCTGCTCGAACGAATGCACGGATTCGCGCGATTGGTCGCTGGGATCGTTCTGTTGATCGCGATCATCATCGGCTCAGGAGGGGTTGCGGTTCACGGGATGGCCCACATTCAGGAAGTCTTTCTGTTCACGGTCGCGCTGGCCGTTGCCGCGATCCCTGAGGGTCTGCCCGCGGCATTGACGGTCGCGCTTTCGATCGCGACGTCTCGAATGGCGAAGCGTGGCGTCATCGTCCGCCGACTCGCTGCCGTCGAGGGACTCGGAAGTTGCACACTGGTCGCCAGCGACAAAACAGGAACCTTGACGTGCAATGAGTTGACCGTGCGTGCAATTGAGCTTCCCGACGCGGCGCGGTTGGAGGTAACCGGCGAGGGCTTCGAACCGGTGGGCGAGGTCAGGCGAGAGAACCGGAGCGTTGCGATGGATGAGGTCAAGGGCCTCGAGGCGTTGGTTACCGCGGGGGTGCTTTGCAACGAGGCGGACCTTAGCCGACATGACGGTCGATGGAGCTGGAGGGGTGATCCGACCGACATCGCGCTCTTGTCATTGGGTCAAAAGTTGGGGATGGGACGTCAGGAATACGCGGATCGATACGAGCGATTTTTTGAGATTCCCTTTGAAGCCGAGCACCGATTCTCGGCGACCTATCACAAGCACAGATCTGAAAATCGTGTTTTCGTAAAAGGTGCCACCGAGCGAGTGCTCGAGATGTGCGACGTCGTAGCCGAACGGTTTACCGAGCTGCAGGGGGCCGCGGAGTCGATGGCGAAGGAGGGCTTTCGTGTGATGGCACTCGCTTCGGGGTTGGTTGCAGAGGATTTCAGGCCCAAGGACTTCAACCCTGAGCTCCGCTCAGGGCACCCGAGTGGGCTCG
>JBGTCJ010000029.1:0-4783 GCA_041748895.1 Pirellulaceae bacterium | reverse complement strand
TGGAGGGCGTTCGGTTTTTGGTGCTGAAGACGAGATGGAAGTACAAGCTTCCGAATGATTGTGGCATCTGTCTGTCCCAGAATGAACTGTCGCCGCTTTGAGGCTGAGATGCGTGATCTTGACAAGGTCCAGGGGCTCTCGCCCCTGGCTATTGACTTGGGCCGCATTGCGGCCGAAGGCAACACCCATCGTCGTCGCTGTGAGGAACGTACAGCGGCCCCACATATCGCTCGCGATACCCAAGAAGAAAAGGACCACACTGTTCGAGCAGGATCGCTGCTGCCTACGGTTCGGCCGGGACCGCTTTGGCCAGTTGGCGGTTGACGATCGGTAGGTACGAATACTTCGTCATCCCGACCGAATCGTCCCAACGCATCCATTTCCTGAGCAGCTCGGCTTCGCCGCTCTCGGGCCACCGCGTGAGGATTGCGACGATCTGCTCACGCGCAAGCACCGGCTCGACCGCCGACTCAGCAACACCCCAGTCGCCGGCGTAAATGCCCGACAACATCCAGTGTCCTCGCCTTTGTGATTCCGAAGGCTGACCGGTTTCGGTCAACTTCAAATAGCCCTCGATCGCTTGCCCCGCGTCTCGCCGGATCAGCAGCGCGTGATCGGCCTCGATCTCGGTCGCCAGCGCCGCCGAGCGGACACGGCGACGGTCGCGATAAGCCCGCTTGAGCGATTGAGCCATTCGCTGCATCTGCTTTTCAGCCGCTTCGGATTGCCCCGATCCATACAGGTACGACGCGCGGTTGTATGCAATGTTCGATCCCAACCAATGAACGAGCGGGTTGGTCGGTTCGACCGTCTCAGCGGCCGTGACCGCGGCTTCGGCTCGATCGAGCAAACGGATCGAATCTTCGCTACCCGCCGGTAGCCCGACAGCCTGCTCGAGCGATTCGATCGCCGCCAACAACTCCTTCTGCGTCGCCCGGTCACTCGCAAGCGGCGTCTGCACAACCGCCATCAATCCGGCTTGCCTGACCCGTTCCAACAACCCGCCTAGCGGTCGGTCTCGTTCTTCGGGGGCAGTCGCCGCGGCCGTTAGCAACACCTCGGTCAATGACGAATCATCACCCCGAAGTGAAACCTGGACGACGCGACCCCCATCGCTCCGCCGATACGCGGCGCTCTGGACTGTCGGTCCGCTGGGTTCGCGAGATCCCCAAACCACGTAGTCGACACCGAGCCGCGCCGCAAGCGCGCGAAGTTGTTGGTCCTCGGGAATGCTGTCGCCGCGCAGTCGACGCAGTTGCCGTTGGATGTCGATCGGGCTGACCACTCGCACCCCGGGCACCGAGGCAAAGTTGTGACGCAGCGCCGTCGAGACTTGCACGGCCGGTTCGTCCGGGTCGAAGGACATTCGTTCGAGTGGCATGTGCGGCATGACCGCAATTTTCACGTCGTCGCGGTTCGTCTCGGGTTCGGCCGCGGAAGAACCGACCTCTGGATTGGGGATAAACAGGTCAGCTCGCGTGATCGGCTTGATCGCCACGTACTGCCAATCGGGTTTGGATCCAGCCTCGATGAGCGCCGATTGGATATCGGGATACGACAGATCGAGCATCAACCCGTCGGTGCCCGAGGCGAGCGAGTTCATGAACTGCCGTGTCTGATCGATCGCCTGGTCATACGGCTGGGAAACCACGCCATCGCTCGGACAAAGGACGGTGTGAATGCGAATCGACTTTCTCGCCGCCAAGGCGACAAGCAGCTCCGTCGCATACCGCCGCCGCGCCGCCGGGAAACGCGGATCGGCGAACGACGGCTCGTAGGGGGGCGAGTCCCCAAACAACATGATCCATCGCGCAACTTGGGGATCGGAAGACCAAGGCAGTTCGGACAGTGCCGTGTGAATCCCAACGTCCGTCAGCTCGTGAAAGAAGGGTGCACCGCTCTCAGCGACAATCTGCCGAATCGCCGAGGTGATCCGCTCGGTGTCGCGTGAGAATGACTTGAGCGGTACCGTCACTTCTCCCGAAGGCGACCCACTGTCTCGATAGATCACCAGCGCCACTTCCACCTGGTCGCCGCGGTATCGCCGCAAATCATCGATCATCTGGTTCGCCGCGTCTCTCACACCGGCCAACTCCGCCGTCATGCTGTCGGTCCCATCCACGACGATCGCTAGTTGAAGCGTCGATCCGCTCTGCTCGGCAATGTCCAGAAAGCTTCGCTGCAGCAACCCCATCGTCTTCTGCTCGGGCGCCTTCGCGGGCGAAAAAACACTCGACAAAGCCGCGGCGACGGGCGAACGCGCGGACGTCGGTTCCTCCGCCTGGCTGCGCGCCACAAGTGATCCCATTGCCAAAAAACCTGCGAGACAGAATGTCCCGCGAATGGTACGAATCGGATGTCTAGAGAAGATCATGGACTCACTACGATGAACCGAAGACTCGACGTTGCGTGATGTCTCGCTTTATAGTCTTGTCGGAGACGCTTCGCACGCTCGGATCTTTTTTTGCGACTCAAAAATGGTTTGCCAATTCTCCCCACATTACCGGCGATGCCAAAGTGGGCTGGTCGTCGCGGGCACCCTGATCGCCTGCTTGGCGGGCGGATCATCGCTGATCGCTGTGGCGACGGTAATTGCCCAGGCGCCGCCGCAAACTACTTTGCCCACTGAAGCCGAATTGCCAACGAGCCCCACGGTTTCACCGGCGACCGCCGATGAGAGCCAGCTTCCTTCACCGCTGCCTCGCGCCGTGGGGACAGACCGCGAACTGCCCGATGAATCGACCTTGCCGGGCGATCGCCAAAGCACGATCGAACCGCAGCAGCAAGAGAACTTGTCGCCCGGCGCGCTTCGACCCTGGCTCCGGCTTCGCTTTGACGGCCACACGGGAACGATTCGAGCGCTCGATTCGGTGGTATCTCAGGCCGCCTCCACTGACGACGTGCTCGTGTCCGCGGGCGAAGACAAGGATCTGCACGTTTGGACTCGGCAAGCGTCCGCTTCGCCGACCGAAGCCGCCTCTGCCAACTGGTTTCATCGCCGCACGATTCGATGGCCAATCGAACGCGGGCCACGAGGTCGGATTTACGCGGCAGCGATCAGCGGCAATCACGTCGCCTTCGCCGGTCACGGGTCGACAGGTGCCCTGGGTGAGATCTGGGTCGTCGATTGGACCACGGGCCAGCTCGTGCGGTCGCTGGTGCACACCGACCGTGGCCACCGACAGGTGATCGCTTCATTGGCTTGGCAGCCTACGGCGCCGTCGCAGCGACAATCGGCGGGGCAGGGCAGGGCGGGCCAATCGCCTCCTGCCGCGCTCGCCTCGGTCGATGTCGAGGGGCGAGTGCTGCTCTGGTCCGCCGATGCCGCGTCGGGTATTTGGGGACCACGTGAATTGGTGAAGATCGATCGCGAGACCTACGGCGCTCCGCTCGCCGCGGCGCTGGCGTCGCGGAGACGTTTCGTCCCCATGACCTTCGTTGGTCCCGAAATGCTCGTCGTGCCGCGGTACGTCGGCGCCGCCAGTCAGCCGCCCGGGGCCGCAAGGTGGCAGGTCCAACGAATACGAATCGCCGACGGCCAGTACGACCTATTTCAAGTCGATCACATCGAAATGTTGACGGCGATGACAGCGACCGCCGACGGCAAACGTCTGGCCACCGCCGACGCACTGGGAGCGATCCGTCTGTTCTCCTTTTCACCCGCGTCTGCACTGACCCACCTGCAAACGATCCCCGGACCTCGGCCCGCGGCGCTGTCGCTCGATTTTGACCAAGAGGGCAAGCGTCTGCTGGTCGGCACCGAAAAGTCCGAATCGAGCGGCGCGGCCAACCTCGACTGGTTTGACGCTTCGGACCCGACGACCGAGCCGAGACGATTGACGACGCTACCCATGCTCGATCACATTTGGGGAGCCCAGGTCGACCACCGGGCAGGCCAGTGGCTCATCGCCCAAGCCAATCGGCTCCTCGTCCACCCGATCCGCGACACGATGGTTGATGCGGACGCCTCGGATATCGCCGCTACCCAAATTCTGGCGCCGTCGGTAGCGCCGGTTCGCCGTGTCGCTTTCTCTCAAGCCGCGAACTCGTACCGAATCGCGATCGGCCATCAACCCCGTCGCGAGGATGACGCTCAGGGCTTTGATGCCGAGTTCGATCTCGGTGCGATCCGTCTTGAACGTTCTGCTCAAATCGACCCGACCCTTTATCGCGATCCGCTGGCGACTAAGGATGCTTGGGACATCCGTCAGGAGAGGACCGATGCGGGCATCAAGACCTTTCTCTACGACGGCGACGAGCGCCGTGGCGAGCTGCCTTTGCGAGGTGAACTGCACGGATCAGTGACAGCGATTGGCTGGCTGAGTCAAGCCGCAGTGGCTCCGGCTCTCGATGCGAGCGATCCGGTCATGCCGCGACGCAGCGCCGTGGCCGTGGGGACCGACGGTCGCAACAACATCTACATTTTTGAACGCACCGCCGCCGATCAGGCCAACGGTGGTCGCGCGAAGTTGCTTCGTCAGTTTCGCGGCCACACCGGCGCCGTGCTTTCGCTCAGTGTGTCGGCAGACGGACGCTATTTGGTCAGTGGGAGCGATGACGCGACGGTCGCGGTATGGAAACTCGAAGATGCTTTCACGGCGGATGAAATCGAGAACCGTTGGGGCGCCAGCTTTGAAGTTCGCGGAGAGCGTTTGTTCGTTGACACCGTACGGCTCGATGGACCGCTGCACTTTCGCGGTGTTCGCGACGGCGATGAACTGATCAGTCTTTCTTGGGTGGAAGCGGGCGAGGTTCGCGCGGCATCGAGTAGCAGCGCCCTTCG
>JBGTCJ010000028.1:0-7675 GCA_041748895.1 Pirellulaceae bacterium | reverse complement strand
AATGATCACGGCGGTCGATCTCCTGCGCGGTATCGCCGCACTGTGTCAGTGGCCTCGGATCGAGGTCGAAGGCGCGACCGGCTACCTCGATACCGATTATGCCGCCAAGGGTCGTGCGGCGGTGGAGGCACTACAGCAGTACGACCTAATCTGTGTCCACATTGAGGCCCCCGACGAAGCATCCCATGAGGGCAGACACGATGCCAAGATCGAGGCACTGGAGCGAATCGACCAATCGATCGTGGGTCCAATCGTCGCGGCGCTGCGAGCTGCAGGTGACTTCCGGATACTCGTCCTCCCCGATCATCCGACGCCGTGTGGAACCAAGAAGCACAGTCATGGGGATGTCCCATTCGTTATCGCCGGACACGGCATCGATCCAGATGCGCAGGTCACCTACGATGAATCGGCGGCCGCGGCCAGCGGGCTTCGGTTGGCCAAGGGATGGGATTTGATGTCGCTTTTCATTCCATCAGCCCACGATACACAGCGTGGCTGATCGCGGACAACTTGCGGGTTGGGCAATCCTTCGCGAGGTTTTTTCATTGCCACTTACCTTCCCGGTTCAACCCACGCACCGACATTCTTCTCCATGTCATTGATTGTTCAAAAGTTCGGCGGTACCAGCGTTGCCGATCCAGAAAAGATCCGCGCGGCCGCTCGCAAGGCGATTCGTGCTCAACGTGAAGGCCATCAGGTGCTAATGGTCGTCAGCGCCATGGGCCACAACACCGACCTGTTGCTCGACTTGGCGGGACAGGTCAGCCCGAACCCGCCGGCACGGGAGATGGACATGCTGTTGAGCACCGGCGAGCAGGTCAGCGTGGCGCTAGTCGCCATGGCGATCGATGCATTGGGCGCCAAGGGAGTAAGCCTGACCGGTGGCCAAATCGGGATTCGGACTGACAACACCTACACCAAAGCACGCATCCAATCGATAGCGACCGATCGGATCAAACGTTTGTTGGACGAGGGGAGTATTGTCATCGCCGCCGGTTTTCAGGGCATCGATGAAGATTGGAATATCACCACGCTCGGGCGTGGCGGGAGCGACACCACCGCGGTCGCTTTGGCCGCCGTGCTCGGCGCCGACGCATGCGAGATCTACACCGATGTCGACGGCGTCTACACGACGGACCCGCGTCTGCTACCCGAAGCCCGACGCGTCGAGGTGGTCAGCTACGACGAGATGCTCGAACTCGCCAGTCTCGGCGCGGGGGTGATGCACAGCCGTTCGATCGAGTTCGCCAAAAAGTTCAATGTTCCGATCCATGTCCGCAGCAGCTTTTCCGATATTGAAGGGTCGATGATTGTCGCCGAACCCCAATCGCGATCGGCGCCGGTCAGCGGGGCGACGTTGACCCAGGAAGAGGCTCGTGTCACGATCCTCGGTGTGCCCGACGTTCCAGGAACGAGCTTGGCAATCTTTTCGGCGATTGCGGCGAGAAAGATTGCCGTCGACATGGTCGTCCAGAACGTCGGGAGCGCAGGGCTGGCAGACATTTCGTTCACCGTGCCCGGGGGCGAGCTGGCCGCGACGCTCGAGGCCGTTCAGAAGCCTTCGCAACATTTGGGGGCGAGCGGCGTGACGCACGACGCGCAGGTGTCGAAGGTCTCCGTCGTCGGCCTCGGCATGGCGTCTCAATCCGGAGTCGCCTCGCGGATGTTTCGCTCGTTGGCCGATGCTGGCGTCAACATCCTGATGATCTCGACCAGCGAGATCAAGATCTCGGCGTTGGTGCCGCGGACCCAAGCCATCGAAGCGCTGAGGGCGGTCCATCAGGCTTTTGGGCTCGACGTGGCGCCGCCCGATTCTCGCTCGTGGCAACAGATTCGTGCCGAGCGGCGGCAAACCGCCGACGTCCAGTCGCTGATCGCGCGCCTGCGAAACGACGCGCTCGAAGAATTGACGCTGACCGGTATTTCGATCACCGACGCGCAGGCCCGTGTGACCCTTCGGGGTGTACCCGATTCCCCGGGAATTGCCGCTGACGTGTTCGAGACGGTTGGCGCAGCGGGCATCTTTGTCGACATGATCGTTCAGGGTTTCGATGGAGAAGACGACTCGACGAGCATCAGCTTCACCGTTGCCGATAAGGATCTAAAGCAGAGTCTGGTTGTGGCCGAGGCGATCTCTGCCAAACACAAGATGCGGGCGGCCCAAGGCGCCGGCGGCATTGCGAAAGTGACGGTCAGTGGAATTGGCTTACGGAGCCACACGCAGGTTGGATCGGTGCTGTTCAAGACGCTGAGCGATGCGGGAATCAATATTCAGATGATCAATACCAGCGAATTGCAGGTGAACACGGTGATCGATTCGAGCCAATTGGCCGCTGCACACGCGTTGATCGTGAAGGCATTCGGGGAGTCGCTTCCCCAGCCCTGACGTATCGGAACCGAGTATAGTAGCGAGGAACGTATCTCAGGTTCGTTCCCGCCCACTCATCACGGCATCTCGATCGTGCGCCAGCGCCCCTCCTCCACGGTCCCCCGAACCCGCATCATCCGCCGCCGTGGTTCCGAGTGCGTCATCCTGGTGTGGCTGTTGTGCATCGCAGGGCTGGTGCGTGGGCAGGATGCTCTCGATTCACCGGACACTCCCATCGCGGTCGATACTGCGACCCTCTGCCAACGCTATCTGCAAGCCGAAACATTCCGGCTGTTCCTAAGAACCGATGCTGAGTTGGCCCAGATCGATGAGGACAATTGGCCGCGGACTCAAGACCGATGGCGAGCCGAACTGCGAGTGATGCTCGGCCTCGACCCGCTTCCCCCGACAACTGATCTCAAGACCACGGTCACACGCACACAGAAGTTGGAGGGCGTTGAGGTACGCAATCTTCACTACCAGGCGAGCCCTGGGTTGTACGTCGCCGCCAACCTCTACGTCCCCGACACGGAGGTTCCCGAGGGAGGTTGGCCGGCCGTGTTGTACGTGTGTGGCCATGCTCGGGTCGAAGAGGCTGGCCGACTTCTGGGAAACAAAACGGCGTATCACCACCACGGCCTTTGGCTTGCACGCCACGGCATGGTCTGCCTGACCATCGACACGATTCAGCTCGGCGAGCTGCATGGGGAGCATCACGGGACCAATCGGCTCAATCGCTGGGATTGGAACAGCCGCGGGTACACACCGGCGGGTGTGGAAACGTGGAATGCGATTCGCGCGATCGACCTTTTGCAGAGCCTTCCCGAGGTGGATGGTGAGCGAATCGCGATCACGGGAAGGTCCGGTGGCGGCGCGTACTCATGGTTTGCCGCAGCGTTGGACGATCGGATTCGGGTGGCGGTTCCCGTGGCGGGAATTACCGACCTCCGCAACCACGTGATCGACCAGGCGGTGGGCGGTCATTGTGACTGCATGTACTTCGCCAACTTTTTCGGCTGGGATTATGGCAAGCTGGCTGCCTTGGTCGCCCCACGTCCGCTGCTGTTGGCGAACTCGGATAACGATTCCATTTTCCCGCTCGACGGCGTCCTGCGGATTCACACACAGCTCGCAGGAATTTACGAAAGCTTGGGCGCCGGTTCCAACTTGGGGCTTCTGCTAACGCCCGGCGCTCACCAGGATACGCAGGAGTTGCAGGTCGGCGCGTTTCGTTGGATCACGCGACACTTGAGTGGGGAGCCGATCACAGTCGATTCGGCTGCGCTCAAACAGATTGCGGCGGAGGACCTGCGAGTCTTTGGATTGGAGATCCCAAGAAACCAGCGTGTGACGTCTGCCGCACAGTGGTTCACCGCCCAGGGCACGTTGGGCTCGGCGATTTCGGATTCGGCGCGGCGTTGGCAGGCACTCGAACAGATCGCCAAGGGCGGGTCGGGCGAGACGCTGCGGAATGTTGACTACTTGGACCGGTTGTTCCGAGCCGCGTCTTCGACGCAGTCGTTTGAACGAATGGTGGTTTCGGCAACCGAGCACGCCACGGAGGAGCGGGCGATCATCGAAGGACTTCCCGTGGGACTCCTGCAGATCAACCGCGATCCACGGCCGCGGGACGAAGGATCGAAGTCGCCCGTGATTGTGCTGGCCGATTCATCGCTTTGGCGAGCGGCGCTTGCCACGGCAGCCGACCCCACGGATACCACTTCGGATATCGGCTGGCGTTTGATTCGCGAGCGTTTCGCGACGCGGCCGATGACGGTGGTCGCGCCGCTGGGCAGCGGTTCGGCGGAAATCGGGCTCGAGGGAAAGCCGCTGCTGAACTTGGTCCGCAGCTTCAACCTGCTCGGTCAATCGATCGATTCGGCGCGTCTGGAAAGTTTGCTGCGGGTGATCTCGAGCCAAATCGGCGCGCTTGGGACGTCATCTCCAGCGGCCGACAGCGTGGATTTGGTGGGGGTCGGTCGAGAGGCCGACCTGGTGATGCTTGCGACGCTTTTGCATCCGGCTGTGGGAGTGGGTTACGTTGGCGGTTTGTCGAACGAACCCACGTTGACCGCTTCGCTGCCGGGTCTGCTCCAAATCGGTGATTTCGAGACGTTGCGTGAGCGGCTGGAGAAATCCGGCCGCATCCAGTGGCTCGACGTTCCCCACGAGCGAAAGGTTGCTGGCGACGATTGGCATCGTCCGCTGACGGGACCCCATCAGACCACCGGTATTCGCATCCTTGAGGTCCATCAGGATCGAGCGACCGTGTGGGCTCGGACCACGCGCTACTCCTTGGCAACGCTCGAGGATCGGCCGCCGCTGCGGTTTGAGCTTCCGGCTGCCAGTGGGAAGCAGAATCAGAGGCCAATCCTTCCGGAGGACGGCGTGGCAGGGCTGCCGTTTGCGGTGCCGGGCATCGAGGGCGAGTTGCGTGTTCGATTCCGCACGGGCCGATCCGCTTGGCAGTTCACGCCGTGGCGTCTTACCGCGGGCGATACCGATTGGTCCGAGAGGTTCGAATTGACGGGACTCATCCCCGCGACTCAGTACGACATTCAGGTCGAGGCCCGACCCGTCGGATCCGACGGCAATCCGACGAGCACCAACAGCGGATCATTCAAGACATTGCCAAAGGCCGAAAGTGAATCGGATTTCCGATTGGCCGTCAGCACCTGTCAAGAGTTTGAGGATCGCGATGGCCCCTTCGGTTTCGAGCTTTATCGAACGATTTCGTCCCGTGACACCGATGCATTCATCCATGCCGGCGATGTCGTCTATTACGATGCCAAAGCTAGGTCGGTCGAACTGGCCCATTTCCATTGGCAAAGAACGTATTGCCTGCGAACGTTGGTTCAGTTTCATCGCAGCATGCCGAGTTACTTTCTGAAGGATGATCACGACACGTATGTCAATGACTCGTGGCCCGGCCAGTATCACGCGTGGACCGAAGCCTTCCGATTTGAGGATGGCCAACGGATTTTTAAAGAGCAGACCGCGCTCCCCGATCCCGCTTATCGGACGATCCGTCTCGGTCGTCACCTACAGGTTTGGATGTTGGAGGGACGCGACTACCGTGTCGCTAACGATTTGCCAGACGGCCCCGAGAAAACGATTTGGGGTGAGGCACAATGGGATTGGCTTCGAGACACGTTTGCAGCCAGTGACGCGACGCATCGTGTGGTCGTTTCACCAACCCCAATCGTCGGTCCGGATCGCCCCAGGAAAAACGATAACCTTTCCAATCAGGGATTCAGCCACGAAGGTCGATTGGCGAGGGAGTTCCTCGGTGGTTGGCCCAATACCCATGTCGTCTGCGGCGACCGCCACTGGCAATACCATTCGATCGATCCGGCGACAGGGCTGCACGAATTCTCTGTGGGACCCGCGAGCGATCGGCACGCCGGAGGTTGGAACCCCGACGAATTTCAGGAGGGTGTTCACCAATTCCTTCGCGTGGGAGGCGGTTATTTGGAAATCGATTTAACCCATACCGACGGTGAACCGAGTTTGACGTTTCGCCATCTCGACACCCAAGGGAATCTGATGCACGAGCATTTGACCTCGCGGCCTAACGCGCCTACCGTTGAGGCCGATGACTGACACAGGAGTCTTTGATGGCACGGAAGTTTGCCGCACGCTCGACTCGAGCGAAATTGCCTCGCGTGAGTTTCACGCCGGTTTGTTTCACGCGGAAGATTGTCGTGACACGCGGTCTCCCTCTTTAGCGCCGGGATGCGCACGCCCGTTTTTTGACGCAGCAGCCCAACTCAATCTCAATCGATTCAATCCGACCCGAACGATCAAGTTCGTTCGGGTCATGTCGGTTGTGCCGCGAGGTGGTCTCGAAAGTCTTTTGACCGGGCAGTGATCGTGACCTATGTTTACGCGGCTGCATCCCCATGCGTGCGGTCGCCCGCCGAGTGACCGTCCCAAGGTTCATCGGTGGTTACTACCGCGCTTCAACCGGACGAATCGCTGATGCTTCGATCGTTTTGCGTTAGCGGATGGATCCTCTTTTTTGCCGGATGGATTTCGGCCAATTCAACAGAACTTTCGGTCGCCCAAGAACCGCTGCGGATTGACGCGGCGGGATTTGGAGACGTGACGACGCAATCCGAGCAACAGGCCATATTGAACGATGGACTGGCACTCGAGGATCGGCGCAAGTGGAGCGACGCGATTGCTCACTACGAGGATGCCGGGCGGAAGTTCCCTGGCAATTTGGCGCTCTCTCAGAGACTGCTGATTTGTCGTCTGCACCACGATGTCCAGCGAAGATATCAAGACGCGAGCTACCTCACCGCCGTCGAGGAGTTATCGCTTCAGCAAGCCTTGGAGCTGTATGCCGAAGTGCTCGCGAGTCTCGAGACGCACTACGTCGAACGCGTCGCGTGGATCACCCTATTGCGTCACGGCATGGCATCTCTCGAGGTTGCCTTGACCGAACCAGCATTCGTCAATCGTCTGCTGGCTTCCACGTCCGCCGATTCGATCGAAACGTTTCGCCAGAACGTTCACCACCACGTCCTGGGTCGCGGCGCATCGAGCCGGTACGACCTTCGCGCCGCGGCTTCCTTGGTCGCCGGATTGTCGAGACAGGAGATCGGGCTGACGCCCACCGCCGTGGTCTTGGAATTCATCAGCGGCGCCGTCCTCTCGCTCGACTCCTATTCCCGGCTGCTCACCGGAAACCAACTCGACGAGACGTTCTCGAACATCGAGGGAAACTTCGTCGGTTTGGGAGTGGAATTGAAGGCGGCGGGAGATCGCCTACGGATCCTGAGTGTGATCCCCGGGGGACCGGCGGATGAGGCGGGTCTTAAGTCAGGTGAATCGATCGTTCGCGTCGAGCACGCGGCCACTCAGGATCACAATCCCGATTATGTGGCGGATCTGCTCCGTGGCCCTGAGCGAAGTTTGGTCTCGATCACCGTCACGAGTTCGTCGGGAGAACCACGCGAACTATCGGTCCAGCGACGGCGTGTCGAGGTGCCCTGTGTCGACAACGTTCACATTGTCGACGCGGTCACGGGCGTAGGCTACATGCGATTGACCAACTTCCAAAAAACGACGACCCGCGACGTCGAACGCGCGCTCTGGGATTTGCACCGCCAAGGAATGAAATCACTCATCGTTGACGTTCGAGGTAACCCAGGCGGTCTGTTGACAGCCGCTGTCGAGGTCGCCGATCGCTTTTTGACAAATGGTCGAATCGTGACCACCCGTGGACGAAACACTCGGGAGAACTTTGATTACACCGCGCACCGCACCAACACGTGGAGCATTCCGCTGGCGGTGTTGATC
>JBGTCJ010000027.1:0-2473 GCA_041748895.1 Pirellulaceae bacterium | reverse complement strand
AACCGTGGGTCGTTCGCGCTGGCAACGTTAACCCGCGGGACATTCACGACGTGGCGATCGACGAATCGTTTGACCAAGTCATCCTAGCGACCCCCGCATCGGTGAGCGCCCGATTGCTCGCCGAGCACTGCGAGGTGGCCGCACGTCGGCTCGCGGAAATCGAGTCGGCATCCAGCGCGATTGTTGTGCTTGCGGTTCGCGATCGGGACGTGACCCGTCCGATCGATGTCGCGGGCTTCGTTGTTCCGGAGTGCGAGCGGCGACAGTTCCTTGCTGCTAGTTTCACCAGCGATAAATTCGCCGGACGAGCACCAGCAGGATGCAAGCTGATTCGCGTCTTTTTGGGCGGGGTGCTTCAGCCTGAAGTACTCAGCCGCGATGACGGAGCACTGATCGAAACGGCGAGGCTAGAAATGGCTCAG
Organism: Pirellulaceae bacterium; assembly: GCA_041748895.1. Lineage (GTDB taxonomy): Bacteria > Planctomycetota > Planctomycetia > Pirellulales > Pirellulaceae > UBA6163. Next base: position 2,051 of record JBGTCJ010000027.1, on the reverse strand, counting down.
ACGATCGGCCTGGTCGGTGAGCCGATCTTTTCCCGTGTCGTGCGGTGGAACGATGCGATGCCCCAGTACACGGTCGGACACATCGATCGAGTGAATCAAATCCGCGCCGCCCTAGCCGCCGTGCCAGGAATCCACCTCACGAGCAATTCGCTCGACGGGATCGGCATCGCACCCACGGTGCAATCTGCCAAGCGCGTGGCGATGGCGTTGACACAGCCCAAGCGGTGAACAATGGCTGCGAAAGGGACGGCATCGGCCGCCGCAGGGCGAAAAGTTTCACAAACCTTCTAGACGACGTGGACCGTATTGAGAATCCGCATTCCCCGTGCAACACTACGCACGGTTTCCAGTGCCAACTGTTTGTTGTAAAAGCTGTGAACGGTTCCCGAAACTCGGAGCGAATCCGATTCTCGCCGAACCGCGAGTGATCGAATCTCACCGATTGAACTGGCGGCCAATGCCTCCGACGCCACCCGGCAGATTTCCTGGGCTGAAAGCTGATCAATCACGTCAATCCACTCCGTTGTGAAGGGCGATTCTTGAGAACCTCGATGAGGTCCGCGTCGACAACCAATCTGGATTATCCACGATCTCTTGAAATAGGGAAGACGAAAGCGAGATTCTCGGCTCCCTGGGCGTTTGGTACCAACACGTAACACGCAGATCCTGTCCCCCTGGTCCCGACAACATGCCGCTGCCCGATCAATCACTCTTCTATGACGCCTTCATCCTGCTATCGATCGTGGGTGCCGCTGTCGCCGGCATCTTTTTGGGGCGGCAATTGGCAATGCATCGCGAAGATACCTCACGCGCCCACCAGTCTGCCGAAGGCGACTCGGGCGGTCCGCGCGGCCCGAGTGAATCGGCGCAATCGCAGCCCGCGGTCTGGTCGGCCGACCCGTCCCAATCGCCCCCTCCGGCCCTCTCGGCGATCACCGATTGGAGCGAATCACCCACTTCCGGACCGACCAGCGCCGAACTCTATGGTGTGATCCGCCAACTTCAACAGACCATCGATCGTATCGAAGTGAACATGAGCGATCACGATACGAGAATCTCTCGCGCCAGTCACTCGCTGCTGGTCGGCAACGACAACGCTCCCGTGCCCAGCGTGATGCTCACGGTGCAGCAATTGGTGGAGGCCAACTCGACCTTGATGGACGAACTCAAGCAGTCGCGACGGCGGATTGAGGAGCAGGCGGAAATGCTCGAGATGGCAGAACGCCGGGCCGAAACCGATGGGCTCACCCGAATCGCAAATCGTCGTGCCTTTGATCGGGAACTGATCAAGTGGGATCTGCAGTCCGAATCGACGGTCGCTCTGCTCGACATCGACCTCTTCAAGCAATTCAACGACAAGTTCGGTCACGCCGCTGGCGACGAAGTCCTTCGCGAAATCGCTTCCCACTTCCAGCGGTGCGTCGGACATCTCGGGATGGTGGCTCGCTACGGCGGCGAAGAGTTCGGATTTATTTTTCTCGGCAAGCGTCCCGAGGAACTTCTCGATCAACTTGAGCGGGCGCGAGCCTCCGTCGCCGAAACCCCGATCGACTACGAGGGGAGCGCCCTGAAAGTGACCTGTTCGCTTGGGGTCAGTCGGATGGTTGCGGGTGAGGACGCCGTCGAAGCCGTTCGGCGCGCCGATGACGGGTTGTACGCGTCCAAGCGAGCGGATCGAAATTGCGGTCACTTTGTTGACGCGGCCCCGATCGGCCAACGCACCAAAGCTGTGCGACTCGACGACAAATCGCTCACGCCTTACCCGCAGGGCCCGGCCGATGCGGCGGACACTTTGCCAACGTCTTTTCAGGAGGACGCCGGCGCGGCAGAAGCGATTGACATGCCAGATGCTCAAACGCCGCTTGGTCCGGTCGCTCACCAAACCGTTCGCGAAGGTTCTGTGCTGCAGAGGTTTGCCTCGCGTGAATCACTCGGCCAGTCGTACCGAAGCTTGTTGCAACGATTCGGCAAAGCGCCCGTCGAGCTCTGTGTCGTTTCGGTCCAACTGGGCTGTCTCTCGGCCCGCGAACCGTCGAATTCGGCGGCCAGTG
>JBGTCJ010000026.1:0-7190 GCA_041748895.1 Pirellulaceae bacterium | reverse complement strand
GAGTACCTGGAATCGGTGCGAACACTCGAACAACGTCTTGAACGGGCCGACCGTCCCGGAGGGCCGGTTTGGAAGCCGCTCGTTCCGCTCGATCCTTCCAAGGCTCCACCCTCCGATCCGGCGGATCATGCCGAGCGAACACGATTGATGCTTGACATCATCGCGATGGCTTTTCAAACGGATACCACGCGCGTGTGCACCTACATGCTGGGCAACGCAGTGAGTGTCGTGAATTTTTCTTTTCTCGACGGCGTATCGAGCGGGCACCATCAAGTGTCGCATCATCAGAACGACGAGGACAAGCTGCGGCAGTACGAGCGGATCACTCGCTGGCATGTCGAGCAATATGCTTACTTGCTCGATCGCTTGCGGCGAATGCGTGAGGGCGACGGTTCGGTACTCGACAACAGCTTGATCCTTTTTGGATCGGGGCTGAGGGACGGCAACAGCCACAGCCCTGTCGATCTACCGGTTCTGTTGGGCGGCCGCGCCGCCGGACGAATCCGCTCGGGCCAACACGTCAGGTGTGAGCCGAAGACGCCAATGAGCAATCTGCTTCTGACGATGCTCGGCGCCATGGGCACGCCCGTCGAAAGATTTGCGGATAGCACTGGTCCGATCGAGGCGATTCTGAGCTAACGATCGTGTGGTCAGCCGCCGTCACGATGACCCGCGACCGCCACCATCCACGCGCGTACGCAAACCTTCGTCTATACTTGGACGAATTCGTTTGGATCGGGACGGCGTCTCTTGAAGTGCTCGGGTGTCCGGGCAACGCCGATTCGCGGTTTGACTGTTCTCGCGAGGTTTATCATCATGCGGTATCCGTTGTCTTCACGTCGATTTTTGGCCGTTTGTGTGGCGTTGGGTTTGGTCGTCGGATCGCTCCGAGGTGCTGCGCCCAATGCGTTGGCACAGGAACCGGAATCTCCAAAGCACACCATCAAGGAAGTGATGAAGGTGGGTCACAAAGACGGCCTTCTGAAGAAGATTCTCGATGGCGCGGGGACTGACGAAGACAAGCAATTGCTTTTGGACCTGTACATCAGTTTGGTCGAGTCAAAGCCGGAGAAGGGTGACGAGGATTCGTGGTATGAATTGGCTGGTGCAGCGGCGATGGCGTCAGCCAAAGTGGTCGTCGGTCGCGAGGGAGCGATCGAATCTCTCAAGGTTGCCACCAACTGCAAGGCCTGTCACGACGTCCACAAGTGATGATTGACGCGTTGGTCCAATTGACGGGAAGATCTGCTGGCCAGGGCTATCTCGCTCACGTTCGCAGATCATTGGGTTCCGGCCCGCTCGCCCTTGGTTTCAGCCACTGAAGGTCAAACATCGAGCGTCACGGCTCCGCATAGCGGACCGTGACGTTGCCAGCGGACGAGCCGACAATCCGTTAAGGAACCACGAATCGTGCCCCGAAACAGGCGGTCGCTCAGCGAGCCGCCTTGCGGCGATTGCGACCAGCCTTGGCGGGCTCTTGACCCTCGCCTTGGGCAATGTTCGCTATCAAGCGCGGAACGTAGCTGTTGTATCGCCCATCGGGTGAAGGACCTTCTGGGTCGAGCTTTGCGATCATGCTGTGAAGTGGCTTGGCGCCGTCGCCAAGCGCTTCAACCGCGGCCAGCGCGGACATGGCGGTTAGCACGCCGTTGGTCTTGGGCGCGACTAGACTGGACAGCGTTTCGAGAGCCTGATCCCGAGACTCAGTGTCCCCATGCAGACCCAGCGCCTGCGCGGCGACGATTCGAACGTCCGGAGAGTCGTCTTGCAGCGCGGACTGAAGCACTTTGGTTTGAGCCTTCACGGTGTCACTGCCCCTCATCAGCAGGCCGAGCGTGGCCCAGTAGCGTACCGCGCCATCGGTATCGCTCATGTGCTTGACCAATTCGGGTACATCGGCCGAGTCGAGACGCGACGCGAGATCGGCGACGGCGACGATTCTTTCGAGAGGATACTGGTCCGCATCGCGGGCCATGTTATACGGTGTCGTCCCCTCGCTTCGCGCATGCATCTCGTGCTCGGGCAAGAAGCAGACGTCGCGGACGCGCAGGATCTGCTCTCGCGACGCCGATCGCATCCTTTCAAGGACCTCGCGATGCGAGGCAGATTGCGCGAGGTTGTTCACTTCATCACGATCGGCTTGGAGATCGTAAAGCTCCTCGGCCGCCTTGGGGACTTGCCAGAAGATCGATTGGGCATCGTTGGTCTTCCCGGCGGTAAAGAGATCATGCCAGACGCGTGTCGTCGGCGTTTCAAATTGATAGGTCACCCGTTGTGCTGCCGAGACGTGCGGATAGTAGTTTCGTAAATAGACGTAACGGCCATCGGTAACACTTCGCACCAAGTCCATTCGTTCGTCCATCCGGCCGCGTTCGCCAAACAGCAGTGGCTGTGGCTCGCTTTGGTGCGGTCCCGCAAAGGCGTGCCCCTGCATCCATTGGGGAGGCTCGATTCCCGCGATACTTAGCACGGTTGGGGCAAGATCGACGAAGCTGACGAGTCGGTCGGATTTGCCACCGACGGCATACTCTTTGGGGGCCAGGTGTTGCCATTTCTCTGGGAAATAGACGACCATCGCAACGTGCAATCCAAAATTGGAAGGCCATCTTTTGCCGCGCGGCATCCCGCTACCGTGGTCTCCGTAATAGAACACGATGGTGTCTTCCGCGAGTCCCGCGGCGACGACTTCGGCCATGTGTTGTCCGGCGTCAGCATCTGCCTCGGTCACTTTGTCGTAGAACTGCGCCCAATCCTCGCGGACCTCGGGTGTATCGGGGTGATACGCGGGGACGCGGACGTCAGCCGGATCGGTGATCTGCTTGTGCGGGCGGGTGCGAATCTGGCTCTCGTGGCTCTTCGTCGAATTGAAGATCGCGAAGAACGGTTGCCCATCGGTTCGATTCTTCCAGTGAGCCGTCCGTGATGATTCATCCCACACCTTTCCGGGTTCGCGGAGGTTGTAATCGGTCTTGCTGTTGTTCGTGCAGTAGTAGCCCGCTTCACGCAAGAATTGAGGGTACATCTTCGTCCCCTCCGGCATCGTTACCATCGAACGCATGTGAATGCCGCCGATGCTCGAGGGATACATCCCGGAGATGATTGCCGTTCGCGCGGGAGCACACACGGGAACCGTTGACCAAGCATGTTTGAAGAGCATTCCCTTGGCGGCGATCGCGTCAACGTGTGGCGTCCGCGCGAGCGGATCACCGTAACAGCCCATCTCGGGGCCATGATCCTCACTGGTTAGCCAGAGGATATTGGGTAGGTCGGCAGCCAACGCCGTGAGCGGACTGACGGATAAGATCATCCAAGCGAGCAGCGGAATGATAAAAAGTTGAATTTTCATGAGGTGGCCTAATTGAGTTGAGGTGTTCCCGGGACAACACCGGACTGATGATCGAGTACCAACTGCTCAATTTGAGCAATGATTTCAGGGTGCTCCTTCGCGACGTCGCGCTTTTCGGAAGGGTCGAGTCCAAGGTGAAAGAGAAGGGGCGGCTGATGGGTTTCGGGTCGAGGTTGCCCGTAGCCGGTTTGAGTTTGGAAGTGTGCCTTCCACTCGCCAAACCGACAGGCGAAAAGCCGATCACCGCGGTAGTAAAAAAATGGCCTCTCAGCAACCGATCGGCTTGACCCGAACAACAGCGGCGCAAGGTCGATTCCGTCGATGACCCGTTCCGACGGCACTTGGAGACCGGCGAGTGCGAGCGTGGTGGGAAAAAGGTCGAGTGCTGAGGTCAAATCGCTCGTGACACCGGGACCGATTCTGCCAGGCATCCAAGCGATCGCGGGGACACGCATACCGCCCTCCCACGTACTCCCTTTGCCGTCTCGAAGTAAACCCGCGCTGCCGCCCTGGTCGCCCATCGTCAGCCAGGGGCCGTTGTCGCTGGTGAAGAATACGAGCGTATTTTCGGCGATGCCGGCGAGCCTGAGCGAATCGAGTACCTGACCGACGCTCCAGTCAATCTCCTCGACCGCATCACCATAGATTCCGCCGCGACTCTTTCCCTTGAAGTCCGGCGAAGCAAACATCGGGACGTGAGGGAACGTGTGGGCAAAATAGAGGAAGAACGGTTCCGCTTTTTTCTGCTGAATGAATCTCAATGCTTCGGCCGTGTAGCGCCGCGTGAGAGTCGTTTGATCAACGGGCCGCTCGATCACCTCGCCATCGCGGATCAGAGGGACGTTCCAGCCGTCTTCGGGTGGTGTCGCCGAGCCTGATGAACGCGGTGGAAGATCCGATCGCCCATCCATGTCGTTTGAATAGGGAAGCCCGAAGCTGTGTTCGAACCCGTGATCCAGCGGTCGCCCCCCTGGGTGAACTCCCAGATGCCACTTGCCAATGTGCATCGTGGCATAGCCATTTTCTCGCAGCGCTGAGGCGATCGTGATTTCGCTTTGCGGTAAACCGCCTTTGGAATTGGGGAACAGCACACGGCGATTGCCGCACATCCCGCTGCGGATCGGATAGCGGCCTGTCAGTAAAGCTGCGCGACTGGGAGTACAGACCTCCGACGCCGAATAGAAGTCCGTAAAGCGTAGACCCTCCGACGCCATTTCGTCTAACCGCGGGGTGCGGATCGTGGGTGACCCGTAACAGGATAGATCACCATAGCCCAAGTCATCGGCGAAGATGATGATCACGTTGGGCTGGGCACCCACTGCACTGGAGGCGAGACACCAAAACGGCATTGCCAAAAGCAGCAACACGACCCGTAGCATCGGTTTTAGATTATCCATCGGGTTCGGTCCTAGTTTCGATTGATGGCTCTGCGTCTGGCGCCGCGCGGTTGAGGTTGATCGGCGCGCGTTTCCTCGACGAGCTCCTCGAAACGGTCGGCTTGCTGCTGCCAGATTTGCTCGAGCTGCTTCACCCTATCGGGCATATCCTTGGCGCGATCGTGTTGTTCAGCGCGGTCGTCGGTGAGGTCATAGAGTTCCCAAGGGTCTCCCTTGGCGGCGACAAGTTTCCAATCGCCCACGCGAACGGCGCGATGCCCATCATGCAACCACCAAAGGCTTTCGCGATCGATTGCCTCGTCTCTCGAGAATGTTGGTACCAGACTCTTGCCCGGTGCGTCGGGGATCGGTTGGTCGTTCCACTGACTGGGTTTATCGATACCGACGAGTTCCAATATCGTCGGGACGATATCGATGACGTGTGCGGGGGTACGGCGGAGCTCATCCGCCTGAGCAATGCCCGCGGGCCAGTGGGCGATCAGTGGGGTACTGCATCCACCTTCATGCACCCACGTCTTGTGGCGACGGAAGGGCGTGTTGCAGGCGCTCGAGAAACCCGGCCCCAAACAGAGATAAGATGCGGCGCTCCCTGGTGGCGCCTGTGGGTCATGTCCGCCGCCGCGAACCATGATCTCGGCGCTGGCACCATTGTCGGACGCGAACAGGATCAGGGTGTTGTGGTAGGCACCCATGGCGCGAATCTGTTCCAGGATCCGGCCGATCTCGTGATCCATGCGATCGACCATCGCAGCGTGAATCGCCATCTTGGTCGCTTGGAACCGTTGTTGTGAGACCGTTAGGTCACCCCACGGAAGCGGGCGATTCACCTCATCGGGGCCGAGTTTCTCGATGGCATCGGGGTGAGCGTAGGGCGGCCCGAGATCAGGTTCCAGTCGCGATAGCGACGTGCTGACGATGCCCATCATCACCTGTCGAGCGTGACGCTGCTCTCGCATCACATCCCATCCGCTGAGATACCGATCGCGATACTTTTCAATGTCCTCGGGCAGGGCGTGCAGGGGAAAGTGCGGTGCAATGAACGGGATGTAGTGAAAGAAAGGTTTGTCGGCGTGATGGACTGCATGGTCTTGGAGACAGTCGATTGCGTGATCGGCGGTGGCAATCGTTGTGTAGTAGCCTGATTCATCGGTCGGCGGTTCAATCGGGACGTCGTCAATCGTGTTGCCAGCCGCTGAGAAAAAGTTTCCTTGATTCCGTGTGTCAAACGACCGGTCGAAACCGCCAGCGAGCACTTTCCCGTCGACGTGCCACTTGCCGCTGTGGTAACTGCGGTATCCCGCGGGTTTAAGATACGCAGGGAGAAGCTGCGCCCAACCCTGCCGAACCCCTTGGCTGCCGCCGCCAATGTTGGGCAATGCATCACGGTGAACTTGCTGCGCGTAGTAGCCGGTCAGCAGGGCAGCACGCGTCGGCCAACAGCGAGCGGTGTTGTAGAACTGTGTGTAGCGCAATCCGCCGGCTGCGAGCCCATCGAGATTTGGCGTTTCGATCTCTCCTCCATAGCAACCGAGATCCGAGTATCCCATGTCGTCAGCCAGAATGATGACGATGTTCGGTGGTGCTGAACAAACCGGCCTGGGCACAACCAAAGCAAGCATCAGGATCGGTAGGCTGAAAAACAACGACTTCATTTCTTGCCGCTCTTTTTGACCAAAGGGAAGTTCGCATTTTCATGGCGAGCATCGATCAAGAGTTGTTTCAACTCGGCGGCAATCGCCGGATGCGCGTCAGCGAGGTTCGTGGTTTCACCGATATCAGCATCGAGGTTGTAGAGCTCCAGTGCAGCGGACGGATTGCGGCGATACGCCTTCCACTGGCCTCGACGAACAGCCTGCTGTGGCGCCGCCTCCCAGTAGTGGTGGTCTCGTGTTTGTTGGTCAGCCGCACGACCGAGCAGGGTTGGCAGGATGGAGCGGCCATCGAGGCCAGGTGATACGGGAGCACCAGCCAAGTCGGCGAAGGTGGGGAACATGTCGGCGAAGTCGGAGATCAAATCTTCGCTCGCGCCGGCCGCGATCTTTCCCGGCCATCGGGCGATCATTGGCACGCGGATCCCGCCTTCATAAAGCGTGAACTTGAGTCCGCGAAGCGGCCCGGCGCTACGAAAGAAATTGGGATCTTGACCGCCGGCGGTGATCGGTCCGTTGTCGCTGGAGAAAATAACCAGGGTGTTTTCGGAGAGTCCAAGTTCGTCGAGCAAGTCGAGAATCCGTCCGATGTCTCGATCCATCCGCGTGATCATGGCCGCGCGGACGGCGCGCGGTTGATCCTGCGGACAGTAGGTTTTGCTGCCGGGGAACGCCCTGGGCTCCGGCCACATGCCGCGGTACTCGGCCAGGGAATCCTCGGGAACGGTCACCTCGGCGTGCGGGATCGTGAAAGCCGCATAGAAAAAGAACGGTTCGTCGCGATGGCGGCTGATGAAA
>JBGTCJ010000025.1:0-5034 GCA_041748895.1 Pirellulaceae bacterium | reverse complement strand
GAACTTTGCTATCGCTGCAAGTATGGCCAGCGGCCGATGGTCATGGTCTTCACGCGCAAGAGCGGCTCGAAGATCAACGAATTGGTCGGCAAACTCGATCAGGCCGTTACCAAGCACGAAGACGCTCAGCTTCGCGGACTGGTGACGGTTCTCGGCGAAGATGCGTCATCGCTCGAGTCTCAGGCCAAAGCGATTGCTTCTCAGTCGGGGGCCAAGAATGTCCCCGTGGTGGTTGCCGTCGACGCCGAAACCGGTCCTCTGAACTATCGCATTAGCCCAGATGCTGAAACGACGATCATTGTTGCCCAAGAGGGTCAAGTCGTGGCTTCTCACACCTTCTCGGCTGATAGCATCGACGTCGCCGCAGTCATGAAGCAAGTTTCTGAGATGCTGAACTAAGCTCTCTCTGAGCCCTACTGCACGGACGATTTGGTCTCACACGGTTTCGCTAGGCAAGGCGGGTACATTCAATTGTACCCGCCTTGCTTTTTTGTTGTCACGATGGCGGCCCTCCGTCGTGTGGGATAATCGTCTCGCTGCCATCGAGGATCTTCGAGTTGGAAACCGAGTTTCCAAAATCTTCAAATCGATCGAGCGTCCAGACGACTCGTTTGGTTGCGGGTTCGATCTCGATCAACAAGGGATTGTCGGGACCAGCGTGACAATTGCCGATCACATAGTTGCCGTTCTCGAGAACTTCGAGTGTGGTCACCCAAGCCAGCACGATGCCGTCCAGGTCGTGTTGGTCCAAGCGCCAAACGATTTCCTTTTGCGGGGAAACCTCGAGCACTGCATGGCCGTTTCCTGTCGAAATCAAGGTGTTGCCGTTAGTCAGTCGCAGCGCCGCAAAGCACTTGTTTCCAAATGCCTCGGGCCCGTGACCCGGTGCAGGCGAGCGGCCGAACAGTGGAATGTCGTATTGCCAAACTACCTCCCCCGTGTCGCCGGCGTACTCGCGAACGGCTCCGTCGCCCTCATGGCAGACGAGGTAATTTCCCGTTTCTAGCTTTCGAACCCATCTCGTGTCGGTGTGAGGGTGAGGGTTATCAACCTGGAGTTCGACCGATTTAAGAATCTCGCCCTCTCGATTGACCTCAATCAGCCGCTTGGTGGTCGTTTCTGCGATCAACACCGATCCGCCCGCCAGAGGACCGCCGGCAAGCGGCTGAAACGAATGGACCTCCACTTTTTTTCCGCTGTTTCCATTGGCCACCGCCGAGTCGTAACTCCAGATCACTTGCTTGGTTTGACGGTCAAACTCGACCACTTTGGCAGGGCCCTGCTGGACGATGAAGTTGCCGCTGGGAAGCACATGTAGGTCGTGTATCGGCCGCCATGGCATGTCCCAAGTGATCGAACCGTCGGCTGCGACGACGGCGAGTTTTCCGTTACCCTGAAGCACGACCTCGTGAGCGATCGCATCGGCGGATGCGATCCAGCAAGCGAGGGCCCCGGCCAGCGCGACTGCAAATTTCGGTTCCATTGTTGTTTTCCCCATCTGGTGTTCGTGCGCTGAACAAGTGCCAGCGCTCCATCCCTTCGATTTGAGACGCCATGAACCGCCTCGCCCAATCGCACAGCCCCTATTTGCTCCAGCACCAGAATAACCCAGTCGATTGGCACCCGTGGGACGACACCGCGCTGGAACTCGCAAGAAGTCGACAGATGCCGGTCTTTCTCTCGGTCGGCTACGCGGCGTGCCATTGGTGTCACGTGATGGAACACGAGAGTTTTGAGGACACCGCGATCGCCTCGGTTTTGAATCAGCATTTCGTTTGCGTGAAGGTTGATCGCGAAGAACGTCCCGATGTCGACAAAATCTACATGAACGCGGTGCAGGCCATGACGGGTCACGGAGGATGGCCGATGAGCGTTTTCCTGACGCCCGACCTCCGTCCGTTTTACGCGGGGACTTACTGGCCCAACCCTCCTCGCGGCGGAATGCCGGGATTCGCCCAAGTCCTCGACGCCATCATTCATGCGTGGAACGAGCGACGCGGGGACGTGTTGGCTCATGCCGATGAAATCACCGATGCCCTGCACCAAATGGCACTAGGCCCCGAGGCAAGCGGCGACGACATTCCCTCGGCCTCTCTGGTCGAGGAAGCCTCTGAGAGACTGCTCAAGATCGCCGACACGAAACTGGGTGGCTTTGGGGCAGCGCCAAAGTTTCCTCACGTTACCGATCTCGACCTGCTGCTGCGTCGCTGGGCGCGTGACCGCGACGATCGCAAACTCCAGGTGGTCACCACTTCGCTCGATGCGATGGCTGCCGGCGGCATCTTCGATCACATCGGTGGTGGATTCGCGAGATACAGTGTCGACGCCCATTGGTTGGTCCCTCACTTCGAGAAAATGCTCTACGACAACGCCTTGTTGTCGCGACTCTACGTGGACGCTTTTCAGGCGACCGGTCACCTTCGCTATGCGGACGTCGCTCGCCAAACACTCGACTACCTTCTTCGTGAGATGCACGATTCGGCCGGTGGATTCCACAGCAGTGAGGATGCTGACAGCGAGGGCGTCGAGGGAAAGTATTACGTTTGGACGCCTGCTGAGGTGATGGATGCCTTGGGGACCGAGCGGGGTCAGCTGTTTTGTGAGGTCTACGACATCACATCAGGCGGCAACTTCGAGGGATTCTCCATCCCCAGGCTCCAGACCTCAATCGAGTCGTTTGCGATCGGCCGTGGCGTCGACCCGGTGGCGCTGGCAGACCAGCTCCGTGCCGATCGAGAGATTCTCCGCAGCCGCCGTGACGCACGAGTCCATCCGGGACGTGACGACAAGGTGCTGATGAGTTGGAACGCGCTGGCGATTGACTCGCTGGCGACTGCGGGCGCCGTCCTGAGCGAACCGCGATATCTCACCGCCGCCGAGCAGGCCGCGACGTTTATCTGGAAAATTCTCCGCCGACCCGATGGCCGCTTTCACCACGCCTACCGACGAGGCACCGCCCATCTCCATGCGTTGGGAGATGACTTGGCGGACTCGATTGGCGCCATGATCACCCTCTACCGTGGCACGGGGCGCGCCCGCTGGATCGAGCGAGCCACAACACTCGCAGGGCAGTTGATCGACCACTATCAGGACAGGGATCGCGGTGGCTTCTTCTACACCGCCGATGACGCCACCACGGTGATCGCACGCACGAAAGATTGGCACGATAGCAGCGTCCGCGGTGCCAATGCCGCGGCGGCAATGAGCCTGCTTCGGCTTTCGGCGCTGACCGGCGACACACTCATCCGCGAAGCGGCCCATCGCACCCTGATCGCCGGCGCCGAGGTGATGCGAAAGCAATCCGCCGCGGCCGGCCACCTGTTGGCGTCGCTCGACCTCTACCACGAGGGGCGAGAACAGTTCGTCATTGCTGCGGGCGATTGGGAATCGGCCGAACCGCTGCGGCAAGCTTTCCACTTGCACTACCGACCCCATGCCGATTTGTCATGGGTAATCGGTGAAGCACCGTCGTCGGGGCCCGTGGCATTTATCAATGCAAACAAACCCGCGGTCGCTGGGCAGCCGACACTCTATCGATGTGTCGACTACACTTGCGATCAGCCGCTCACGGGCAAACAAGCCCTCGAACGACTGGGTGAGGAGACCTGATCTCTAGGTCAGGATCGGTTCATCAGGATAGAGGGCAACCAATTCACGCGGCCGCGGCGGAACGACCACGCCAGCTTGCGTGAGTATCTCATCGTTCGCCTCTTGGCCGTGGCTAACGATGAACTCCCGCGTCTCACCCTTGTACTGCGTGCTGCTGGCCGAAGGCCCGATCGGACCATCGTAGCCCAGTGCCTTGAGTTTCTTGACAAACGCGACATGGTCCAAGGGCCCCACCACTTCGGGAAGCACCCGGTCATGGCTGGTGGCGCTGGCGACCGTCGCTCCCTCACCGATCGAACCAAGGCGAACGGTGACGATCTTCTTCGGATTGACTTCGTTGAGCTGCTCGATCGTGCTGTCGCTAACGAGCCAATCCCAGGAATCGACAACGTATCCGACATTCTCCGCCGAAACCGACTTGATCAGAGCGATTAAACCCTCGGCATTGCGGACGAACGGAAACTGTTTGTCTTCGAGCCATTCATGACCTGCACGAATCCCGACACCCAGCCGCAGCTTTCGTACGGCAAGTAGCTCGGCAATTTGCGTCAATCGCCCGCGAATGACTTCGAAAAACTCATGGTACGGAAGGCGGTTGGTTGCCGGAGGCAACCAGACCAAAGCGTGCTTGACTTTCCACTGGGCAGCCAACTCGGCGGTCGGATGGAGCGATGCGAGCTGAGTGGTGAAGACGGAATCGTCGGCGTCGAGGTCGATTTCGGCACTGAAGCCGCCGATCGACAGGTCGGCCGCTTTGAGGTACTTGAACGCCTCATCGGCGCTCGTTCGAGCCGCACGGCGTCGCATATCGGCCATGTCGATGTCAAAACCGCGAAATCCGTAGGTCAGCGCCAACTCGATCAATTCGCTCTGGCGTCCGGTGATGCCGAGTGCGGCCGGGGAGAAATTCTTGTACATACGCGGTGACTCGCTTCGGGACGGTTCGAACCCAACGACCTAGAGGACGCGATCGATCGGCGTGCTAAGGTTGGCCAAAGGGTCGATTGTGAAGTGGATAGTGGTTGTGGAGAGAAAAACCGATGGCAACTGATCCGCCGCCGTCTCGGGCCCGAGAGTATCGCAGATCAGCCCGCCTTTGGCCAAGGGGAGCACGGCGGTCTACCCGGGGGACAAACGCCCGGGGGGACGAGTCAAGGCAGGAACATTTCGGCATACGGTTGATGGCTACCGGGGACCTGCGACGCGCGGCGGAAATAGTCTCTGGCTTGAAGCGGCTTGCCATCGTAATGAAGCGTCAATCCGATCAGAAACAACAGCCCCGCGTCCTCGCCCTGTCGGAGTGAGGCCTCGGCAAGCGATTCCAGGTGCTCCTGCTTCGCGAGCGCATTGCCCCGGTAGATCGCTTCGAGTGAGAAGCCGGGGCGTTCGATCGTGCGCGCTAATTCAAAGCCCATCGCGGCGAAC
>JBGTCJ010000024.1:0-1767 GCA_041748895.1 Pirellulaceae bacterium | reverse complement strand
TACCTGCGGGACTGCTACGAAGTCCGCGAATACTGCCAGCGATCACCGAAGGTACCTGAACCAGAATTCGACAGTTGTTTGATCCTTGCTAGGGCAGCGTGGAAACGTGGATCGGTCCGGCAAAAGATCGTCGACGCTGTTCGCGACCTGATGGACGAGTATGCCGCGGACGTCGTGGCCGACAACAGTAGCTCCCAAGCTGCTGGCATTCTCCAGCCGGTTGCGTTGTTGACTAATTGGCCAGAAGTATGCGACGCGCTTAATCGTCCAAATGATGATCAGTTCCATGGCAAGTTGCGACGGCTGAATGATTCGCACAAAGGGCCGGTGAAGTTCAAAGGAAAACGAGGCACACATCCCATGGCAAACCGAGACGAGTTGGTCAAATGGTGGAACGGATTGAGTGAAGATCACGCTAAACAGCAGCAAGACGATCAGCAACGCGATCAGGACACGGATGCGTCTGTCGCGGTGACGTACCAGCATGGCAAGGCCGGAATCGTAGCGCCAGAGATCGCCGGAGAAATAAAAAGTCGCAAAAGGTCTACGAAGGTCCATGAAGATCGTTGAATCCTGTCGCACCACATGAGTTTCAGGGGGGAGGCACTTCGCGACCCCTGAATTCTTGGAGCGACAAAGTGAATCAATTTCTGACCAGTGCCGAGATCGATCGGCGAGTAGCTTGGCCCATTGGACGTGCCGAGCGGCTAGCGCGTCGTGGGCGTCTGCCTCATATCGTTTTGCCCGACGGCGCAGTGCGTTTCGACTGGGAAACGATTAGGCGGCTGATTGTTCGCAAGGACAACGTCACCACCACCGATCAATCGGAGGTGAACGCAAATGGCTGATCTTAACATCACAGCGGTGATTTCCGCCGAGGACCGAGCCGAGATTGTCGCCGACCTCATCGCGGCTATCCGCCCCATGATCGAGCGTCGAACGAAGCTGCTGGTCAGCGAACCTGAAATGGCTTCTTTGGCGAGCGTATCAACTCAACTTCTGGCCGATCAGCGGTCGGCGGGCAAGATCCCCTACGTCCAAATGGGCACGCGAATTCTCTACAACCCTGACGCTGTCATCGCCGCGTTGAACGCATACGAAAGCGGGGGTGCCGATCATGCGTGACCAGCACCCCCCAAAGTCTGACAGTGCTACCCGTCAGACTGATTGTACCCGCCGACCGTCCATTAATGAACTCAAAACGGCCGCGATCGAGTGGCAAAACCCCGAACCGATCGACAACGAGTTACCGACCGTCATGCCGTATTCGTCCGACCTGTTGCCGCCGTCCGTCGGTGCTGCGGTGGATGACATCGCGGAGCAAATGCAGTGTCCGCCGGATTACCCGGCTGCGTCGATGCTGGTGGCGATGGCTGCGGTGGTCGGATGCCGTCTTGGGATTCGTCCAAGGGTTCATGGGAAGTGGCTAGTGGTGCCAAACCTTTGGGGCTGCGTCATTGGCCGTCCAAGTCTGAAAAAGACCCCGGCAACCCGAGCCGCTGTTGACCGACTGGAAGCACTTGAAGCACGTGCGAAAGAGGCGTTGAAAGACGAGCTCGATGAAGCCGAACTCGATGCAATCATGTTCACGGCCAAGAAAGCTTTGATCGATAAGAGCATGAAGGCCGCTATCGCTGAAGGTGATAAAGCAACGGCAAGGCAAGAGGCAAAACGGTTGCGAGACTTAACCAGCACGCCACCACCGACGCCGCGCCGCATCATCGTAAATCGCACCACGATCGAGAAACTTTGCGAATTGCTTTCACG
>JBGTCJ010000023.1:0-6730 GCA_041748895.1 Pirellulaceae bacterium | reverse complement strand
CGATCAAATCGAAGTAGAGCCTGCGAACAATCTGCGTCGCCCCGGCCCGCGGCGCGGGTTCCAAACCCCGCTCGCTCATCGAAGCATAAATGAAGGCATCAATTGGGTTGGACTGCCAAGCCAGTGGCGCGTCGGGAACTGGTGGAATCTCTGCCGCGACCACCGGTTGAAATGCCCACCAGGCGCGGTCTTCGTCACTAATTTTGTGATCATTGCCCCGCGTTACTGCCGCGACCTCGCTGCCATCCTGCCCCGGCCACGGAGCTCCCATGGCGACCCAGCGGGCAAGCGTTTCGATATCTTCGTCCGCGAGCTTGCCGCTCGGAGGCATCTCGTACGATTCGTAACGCACGGCCTCCAGCATCAGACTCGATGCGTGATCGGCGAGATCAATCGATGGCCCCGATTCACCGCCCGCGAGGATAGACGCGAGAGAATCGAGTCTCAAATCACCCTTCTGCTTCTGCTCGCCATGGCACGTCCAACAATGCTCAGCCAAAAGCGGTCGCACTTTCGCTTCGAAAAACCGAGCCACCGCCGCATCGCCCAAACCATCGGCCGCGTTCTCGGCGTCGTTCGCCAAGACGCCGCAGGGGGACGTGACGACGAAGGTCGCTCCGATCAAGCAACAAACGAGCGGTGTCAACCAAATGCTCCGCGATGAGCTTACGGGGCCGCTCGAGGAGACGGGGCGGATCGAGCGAAAGAGTCGGTCGACCGCGACGCTCAGCATCTCGGCCCATGAGATGACGCGGAATGTGGCAAAACGCGGACGCACCGGGCAAACCTCGCAAATGAACGAAAGGGCGGCGGACAGCGACCGACCGCCAGGGCGACAGGGTGTCCGTGCGGCGACACCTTTCTTCATCACGAAGCGGAGGTGACGATGGAGCCGGTGGGACGGGGAAAGGTGAGACGCAATCCGGCTCGCCGGATTCCGCATCAATCAGTATGAATGCGATCGGACTCCGGTTACAAGTCCTTAAATGTTGATTGGACGCTTCGGCGCGGTTGGATAAGGAACGGGAACGAATGCCTTCGGATTATTGCGAAGCGATCGAATATCTCTACGGGCGGATCAACTACGAGCGGACCTCGGACGCTCGACCCTACCCCTTTCGGCTTCGCCGAATGACCGAGTTGGTCCAGCGGCTCGACCTCGACGGCGTTATCGGCCGCGACCTTCCTTTGGTCCACATCGCCGGGACGAAAGGGAAAGGGAGCACGGCCACCATGGTCGCCGCCATGTTGACCGCCAGCGGCCTGCGAACGGGCCTTTACACCTCACCGCACCTCAACCGCTTGGAGGAACGATTTGTCGTCGATGCGGCGCTCGCGACGCCTGGGGAAGTCTGCCAGGGCGTCGATTCACTTCGAACCGTCGCCGATGCGATGGCGTCGGGCACTCGTGGGGCGCCGACTTTTTTTGAGCTCACCACGGCGCTCGCGCTGCTTCATTTCAAACGACGAGGCTGCCAAGCAGTCGTGTTGGAGGTGGGTTTGGGTGGCCAACTCGACAGCACCAACGTTTGCCACCCGGCCGTGACGGCCATCACCTCCATCGGACTCGATCATCAGCACATCCTCGGCAACACGCTCGCCGAGATCGCGGCCCAAAAGGCCGGGATCACCAAACCCGCAGTGCCCGTTGTCACCGGCCAGCTCCATGACGATGCGGCGGAAGTGATCCGCACGATCGCCTCTCAGCGGGAGGCGCCGCTGTACGCTCTCGGCGAAGCATTCAACTTTGGCGTTTGCGATCTCGGCGCAGCCCACGAGTCTTCCCCCAGCTGTGAATCGTCCGCGGGCCAAGGAGCATCACCTGGCTGGGGATCGTCGTTCGACTTTCACGCTCATCACCCGAATTTTCGCGATCGAAAGCGGTGGACCCTGCCGCTCGACGGAACCCATCAAGGCCGCAACGCGGCCGTCGCCTGCGCGATCGTCGATCTTCTGTCGGCCCAGGGCGTCGCCACCTGCCCGGATGACCAGATCCGAGGGATGGCCAACGTCTCCTGCCCGGGTAGACTCGAACGCTTCGCGCTGCCCGGCGGTGTCGACATCCTGCTCGATACCGCGCACAACGAGGACTCGATCCGCGCCTTCTGTGAGGTGGCGGTCAAACGTGCCGCCGGGCGACCGATCACCGTGATCTTTGGTACCAGCCGCGACAAGGATCATCGCACCATGCTCGCCCAACTCGCGGCCATCAGTTCGACACTGATCCTGACTCGCTATCACGGCAATCCCCGATACCGCGAACCTTCCGATTTACTCGCTGCGCTTCCCCCAGGAATCACCGCAACCATCGAAGAACACGCCGAGACGACCCTGCGACGGGAGATCGATGCGGGTACGCCCAATCGCCTGATCGCCATCGTCGGCTCCTTCTTTCTCGCCGCCGAATTGAGACCGATGCTGGTCGACCTGCGGCTCAATCGGCCGACAAGTTGACGGCGACCAATTCCTTGTCGTTGCGGATGAACGCCGTGCGCGACGCGTAGGCCGGGTGACTCCAGACGACGGATCGACCGAACGCTTCTCCGGTTGGCTCGAGAACGCGAAAGCGACCTCGCTCCTCATACTTTTCGGGCGTCAAACTCGCCACGATCAACTCTCCCGTTTCGCTCATCAAAAAGTAACGATCGGTGTCCTCGACACGCGTCAAAAAAGCGGTGCCGTGGCGAACAAATCTCGTCTCCTCGGGCTGAGTGGGAGCGAACGTTTTCCAAAGCTGGTTACCGGTTTCGGCGTCGATCGCCAACAACGCCCCATCGTTGCAATCGGTACCGTAGATCACTCCCCCGCGAAAAATCGGGGTGCTATTGGCGCAGTGGACCGCATCCTTGGGGCCGCCACGCCAGAGCTCTTTGATCGCCGGCCGGTCGGGATCGAGCTCGAACAGGCCGCTGAGTGTGCGAATGCCGCTGGCATAAAGCCGGTTGCCTTCGATCTGGGGGCGTGTGATCGCCATCCCGTAATCCGGCTTGAAAGCGACGTTCCAGTACTCCTTTCCGGTCGCCGGATCGAGGCTGACCATCGCGTCGGCATGCCAGATCATCAATTGACGAACGCCACCGGACTGCACGATCGACGGCGGACAATACCCGACCTCGGACGCGGAAATCGCTTTCCACCGCTGCTGCCCCGTTCGTTTGTCAAACGCGACGACCGTTTGCCCCTCGCCACCCACCATGCAGTAGAGCAACTCGCCATCCAACAACGGATGCGCCGAGAATCCCCAGATCGGTACCTCAGCCTGGTAGTCCTGTTTGAAGTTCCGCTTCCAAATCAATTCGCCACTGGTGGCGTTGAGGCACGTCAAATCGCCTTCGCTTCCAAGTGTGTAGACGCGTCCCGGATCGCTCGGACCCTCGATATCCACGGTTGGCGTGCAACGCGGACCGGCCGGATAGGAAATGCTGTAGGGACAATCGTAGGCGTACTCCCACAATCGCTTGCCACTCTCGACGTCAAAACAGGTCAACCGCTCGTCGCCCGAGAGATCCGCTCGCTGCCCGGGATCATTGAATGCCTTGCCGGAGGTGGCGACATAATCGAACAGATACACCTTCCCCGACGCGACTGCGGGCCCCGCGTAGCCACCGGCAACCTCGGCTCGCCAGCGAACCGGCAGACCGCCGTCCGGGATCGACTCGACAATCCCGGTCTCGTAATAAATGCCGTCGCGAGTCGGCCCCATCCACTGCGCCCAATCATCCGCCCAGGCCCCACGTGACGGGCTGAGCCCAACGGCCGTCATGAATCCGAGCAACACCACTGCGAGACGATTGCTCACGAGAACCCTCTTCTATCCGTAAACAGGAATGATGGACCGCCGCGCCTTTGAACACGTCGACCACTACACGCGTCGATCTTCGCTGCCGTGCAACGCGCTGAGGTACAAACCCGCGCCGACACGCGTCGGTGAGGCACGGCGAAGGTGATGCCGCACCGCTCGCATTACATCACGCCGGCTGATCTGACCGCACAACCGACCCCGATTGTCCAAAACCGGCAGCCGACGACAAGCAGCGTCCAAGAATGTTTGTGCAATCGTCAATAGATCGGTCTCCTCGTCGATCGTTGGCGGATCGGTGTCGACGAATGACATCAGCATTGTCGAGGGAAGCTGCTCGTAAGCCATTTCGACGACGAATCGGATGCACGATCGCTCCGAAAAAACCCCCAAAAACCTGCCATCGCGATCGACCACCGGTGCGCCGCTGATCCGGTGCCGAAGCAACACGTCGATCGCATCGAGCGCATCCATGTCGGGAGAAAGCGTGATCAAGTTGGCGACCATCATGTCTCGGGCGGTAACGGCGGCGGTCATCATCGTTCGTACTCGCATCAGACGCGGAGGGTTCGAAAAGAGATCAGCAGGAGGTCGAGACCACCCGGATCGCGCCCCATCGTGACACCCGTGGGAAGCCAAAGTCAAGAAAAATCGACCTGGGCGTGCGATTCCTTCTGCGGCGCGCTGCGTCCCCGGCAAACGCGACGTGCAACGCAGCCGCATCGTATCGACCGAAGAAATGGCACTTGAAAACGGAAACGGTGCCCCCGGAGCCAATTTGCGAGCTACTTTTTCGCAGCGTCGCGGCGCGTGGAAACCTTCGCCACCGTCGCGCTATTCCTCGCTTTTCTAATTGAACCGAGCCTTTTGAATGCCCTCGATCGTGTGTCGCCGCGCGTTTTCCTTGGTGGAACTGATCGCTGCCGCCGTGATCGTCGCTGTCGTTGCCGCGGCTACCGTCGCCACGATCACGCCGATGCGCGCCAAAGCCCATCAGCGGCTGATCCGTGAACAACTGGCAGCTCTCAACGCCCTGTCGCACGAATACTTGGGAGATCAGGGCCAATACCCACCCAATGGCGTCGAATCGTTGATCGTCGCGGGCTACTTGCCTGACACCGGGCCCGATCAGCAGTCGATCAATCGTGGCTTCCGGCGAGATTTTCGCTACGACTCGGCGACGGGAATATTCGCCAAACGATAATGGACTACAATCGGTCGATTCACGGCCGACGTCCTCGCTCGGTCGAACGCTGCGGCTTCCCCGCGGTTCCCCGCCTCACTCCCGCCCTTCGCTCCACCCGTGCGCTATGACGCGATTGCTTTGCTTGCCGATCTTCCTGATCGCGCTCATGTCACTGGCGGTGTCGGCCTTCGCGCAGACCGACTGCCCCACGATCACCGATATCGAATCGACAGCCGACTCTGACTCTGACGTCGACTCGAACACCGACTGCGAGATCGATCCCGGGCACAGTTACCACGGTGAGGCTTTCGATGAGGGCCCGCGACAAGCCGGTCGGCTGATGCCGGGGATGGCACGGATCACCTTCCCCACGTCGGCCTCGTCTGACCAAACGCAACGGTTCATCGAACAGGGAATCGCCCAACTGCATGGCTTTTGGTACCTCGAAGCCGAACGGTCCTTTCGGCAAGCCGCCAGCCAGGAGCCAAAGCTGGCCATCGCTTACTGGGGGTGCGCGATGGCGAACATCAACAACCTCGGTCGCGCTCGCGGCTTCATCGACAAGGCGATGGAGCTGCGTGGCGAGTCAGCGACGCCGCGCGAGAAACTTTACATCGAGATGCTCGATCGTTTCATCCCTGCGGCGGTGGATCCCGATGCGAAAGAGAACGAGTCGTCCGGCGAGCCCAAGTCGAAGACCGATGACGACAAAAAGGCCAGGATGGAACGCTACATCGCCGACCTCGAACGGATCCTCGATGAGCACCCCGATGACTTGGAGGCAAAAGCCTTCCTCGTGCTACTGCTTTGGCAATCCGAGTCAGCGGGTAGCAAACTGCTCAGCCGTTACGCGGCCGACGCGCTGCTGAACGAAATATTTGCCGTTGATCCGATGCACCCGGCACATCATTATCGAATCCATCTTTGGGACAACTCTCGCCCAAAGAACGCGCTCACGTCGGCCGCTAAAGCTGGCCCCTCGGTGCCGGCCATCGCCCACATGTGGCACATGCCGGGGCACACCTACTCCAAGCTCAAACGGTACGCCGACGCAGCGTGGCAACAGGAGGCTTCGGCGCGGGTCGACCACGCGCACACGGCAAGCGTCGGATTGCTACCCGACCAGATCCACAACTTTGCCCACAACAACGAATGGCTCGTTCGCAACCTGTTGTTCCTCGGCCGCGTTGAAGAGGCGATCCGTCAAAGCAAGAACCTGATCTCCCTTCCCCAACATCCCAAGCACAACGCGATCGCCAAGCGCGGTAGCCAAAAATTCGGCCAGGAACGGCTGCTGCAATCGCTCACCCAGTACCAACTTTGGTCTCGCGTCATCGAGGAGGCCGATGGGGAGTTTCTCATTGCCACGGGAAACCCGGCGACCGATGATCAGCGGACTGCGTGGTTGGCCGTCGCCCATCTGCTCGAGGGGAAACCGAGCGAGGGTCACCGCATTCTCCGGTCACTTCAGCGCCGACGGCTCGATCTCGCCGCGAAGCGCCTCGACATCACCGAGCAGGCCGAGCTTTCGCGCGACGAGCGAAAAAAACAACTGGACACAGTCAAGAAAGACGAGCAGACACTCGGCAAGCTGATCGCTCGCATCTCGGCGGCCGCCGCGGTCAAGCGGAAAGATGCGACGGCGCTGACTCGATTCGCCAAATCGGCCGAGCTCGACCCGGTCACCACGGCGATCTGGCACGCGGAGGCCGGTGACCTCAAAGCGGCCCGCGACGCCGCTCAGC
>JBGTCJ010000022.1:0-3590 GCA_041748895.1 Pirellulaceae bacterium | reverse complement strand
ACCACCAACTTTCAACATTCCTTTTGTGCCGCCAGCGAAAATTGCGGTACACTGCGGTTCGGCGAAGCTCCTTTGCCGCGGCAATCGGATGGCGGACCGCCTCTGGCAATGGCCGCGTAACGCTCACGGCCCCTGGATCATCAATCATGAGCCAAACGATTTGCCGGTCACGAACCCTTCAGTTGGGACGACCGCGACGACGGGGTTTCCGGCAATGCCGGACGATCCCGCTGTGGCTCGTGGGGCTGATCGTGTCGATGCTGCCGCCCCCCCCGCTGCTTGTCGCTGAGGACGATCGGCGGCCCCCAAACGACGCAGCCGGCCTGGCTCTGTTCGAATCCAAGATTCGACCCTTGCTGGTCAATCATTGTTACGAGTGCCACTCAGCGTCTTCCGGCTCCGAGGAGGGGGGACTGCGGGTCGATTCGCGAAGTGCGATTCGCGCCGGAGGCGATCGAGGCCCAGCGGTCGTCCCAGGTGATCCGCAGGCGAGTCTGCTGCTGGTAGCGATGGATCATCTTGACCCCGATCTCGAGATGCCACCCAAGAAAACGAAGCTTTCCGCCTCGGCAATTGCCGACGTCAAGAAGTGGATTCAGTGGGGTGCGCCCGATCCACGCGACGACGATCACACAACACCACGCACCCAGGACGCGGCCGAAGTGGCCCGGAACCACTGGGCCTATCAACCGCTTCGAACCGTGTCGTCTGCAGACGCTATTGCTAGCCAGAGGGGCGCGGCAATGGCATCGTCATGGCCAGTCGGTGCAGTCGACCGAATGATGCTCGCGGAACTAGCCAATCAGGGCCTCAAACCTTCCGCGGATGCGGCACCCAGTATCCTGCTCCGTCGCATCCACTTCGACCTCGTCGGATTGCCTCCGACTCCAAAGGATCTGAATCGGTTTCTGCGTCGGATCGATACCGATGGCCTTGATACGGCCATAGCAACCGAGGTCGATGCCCTGCTCGCCTCACCGCGATTTGGCGAGCGTTGGGGAAAACACTGGCTCGATGTGGCCCGGTTTGGGGAATCCAGCGGGAAGGAAGCCAACATCTCTTTCCCTTACGCGTGGCGATATCGCGATTACGTGATCGACGCTTTCAATCAAGACCTCCCTTATGACCGCTTCCTAACGGAACAAATCGCCGGAGACCTGTTGCCTGCGGAAGACGATGTCGAGCGTGCACGATTGCTGATCGCCACCGGTTTCCTCGCTTTGGGTCCAAAGAATCTGGACGAGGCCAACGGCTGGCAGTTTCTCTCCGATCTGATCGACGAGCAGATCGATAGCGTGACTCGCGCGGTGATCGCCAGTTCGGTCGCCTGCGCCCGCTGCCATGACCACAAGTTTGATCCGTTTTCGATGCGCGATTACTACGCCCTGGTAGGGATCTTCGCAAGTACGGAAACGTTCTTCGGGACCGCCGTATCGCCCGCCAATCGCGTCGGTGGAACACCCCTGCGATTGCCTGATGGGACTGGGCACGCAATCTTTCATCCGTCACTGCCCAGCGAGAAGGTCGCCGAGCTTCAGGCCGAGTTAACGAGCCTTGAGCGAAAACAGAGTGACGGCATGGCGGCGATCAAGAGCGCGGTCGCCGAGGGAAAAGACCCGAGCGATCTGTTCACGCTTCGAGAGGCGCTGGGGATCTTTTGGCGAAGCGGCGCGATTCGAGGTCAACTCGCCAAGGTGTCCGAGAGGGGCCAAGCCCTCCCGTTGGCGATGGGTGTGCTCGATCGGCCAATGATCATCGACGCACCGCTTCTGCAACGTGGCGACATCGCGCACCCTGGCGACACCATCGCAAGAGCCTTCCCGTCAGCGATCCCGCCGAGATCACCGGTGAGTCTGCCGAAGGACCAAAGCGGCAGGCTCGAACTCGCTCGCTGGATCACTCACCCTGAACACCCTTTGACTAGCCGCGTGATGGTCAATCGAGTTTGGCAGCATCTGTTCGGCGCGGGGTTGGTGCGCACCGTCGATGACTTCGGCACGACCGGTCAACCGCCCAGTCATCCCGAGTTGCTCGATCACTTGGCCACCGAGTTTGTTGAAGGGGGATGGCGGGTCAAACCGTTGATTAGGCAGCTGGTTCTCTCGAAAACCTACCGCCAATCTTCTGACCACAACCAGCAAGCCTTCCTTCGGGATCCCGAGAATCGTTTCCTCGGTCGTGCGTCGAAACGGCGTCTCGAAGCCGAGGCGATTCGAGACGCGATGCTTAGCGTTTCCGGCGAACTCGATCAACAGCGTCCGCGGGGCTCCCTGGTCGCAGCGGTGATCGGCGACCGGCCGATATCCTTGATCGGAATGGACAAGCGATTGCCCACGGATCTCGATGGAAGCGTACATCGATCGATCTACCTGCCGGTCATCCGAGACCGATTGCCCGATGTGCTGGACCTTTTTGACGCGGCAGAGCCGAGTCTCGTCACGGGTCAGCGTGAAACGACCAATGTTCCGATCCAGGCGCTTTACATGATGAACAGTCCCTTCGTTCAAGATCGTTCGAAGGCGTTCGCCACGAGGTTGCGGCGCGGCGCTGACTCGGCTCCCCGCCGCGTCGAGCTCGCGTTCAAGCTGTGTTTCAACCGCCCGCCGTATCCCGAGGAACGAAAGCGATCGATGGCATTTCTGAGCGCGACCGAGGACTCCGTCCGATCGTTCGACGAAGCGGAGATATCTCACAAGGGTCCCGACGTTTGGGATCGGTTCTGTCAAGCGTTGCTCTCGACCGCAGAATTTCGAAACCTTGATTGAGTTTCTGCTCACCAGTCCACACCCCAAGTACCCACCGGTCAACATCATGTTTAGGTTCCGAACCGATGACCCACCGTGGCCGACCGTCTCGCGACGCGATTCATTGAGATCGCTCGCCTCGGGTTTCGGGTACCTGGCATTTGCCGGGCTGGCACACGAGGCACGGGCCCGTGACGGTGTCTCGTTCTCGAGACCGGGGGCCGACGCGGCGCTCGCGACGCGGCCTACTCATTTTCCACCACGTGCCAAGCGCGTGATCTTCTTGTGCATGAATGGCGGACCGTCGCATCTCGACCTGTTCGATTACAAACCCTCGCTGCAATCACAAGCGGGCCAATCCGGCCCGGGCGGTCGTTTGCTGCCGTCACCGTTCCGTTTCGCTCAACACGGCGAGTCCGGACAGTGGATGTCGGAACTTTTGCCCGAATTGGCCAAACATGCCGACGACCTCTGTGTCATTCAAAGCATGCAAACGGACCTGCCTAACCACTCGCAGGCATTCATCCAGATGCACACAGGGAGCTTCCAGTTCACCAGACCTTCGGTCGGGGCATGGACGCTCTACGGCTTGGGAACCGAAAACACGAACCTGCCCGGCTTCATCACGCTCAACCCGCCATCGGACAACGGCGGTGCCAAAAACTATGGCAGCGCGTTTCTGCCCGCGATCTACCAGGGCACGAAGATCGGCGCTAACCAATTGCCCGGCTTCTACGCCGCACTGTTGGGGGTCGATCGAGAACCCGGTCCTCCCCTAAAGAATATCGAGACGCGAAGAATGAGCCTCGCTCAGCAGCGGGATCAACTTGATCTGATCCGCGACCT
>JBGTCJ010000021.1:0-1935 GCA_041748895.1 Pirellulaceae bacterium | reverse complement strand
ACTGCGCTCATTGCTCGACTGGGATATCGCGCCCAAGCTCCGCGAGGTCAACGGGATCACCGAAGTCAATGTGCATGGAGGGCAATTCAAAACCTATGAAGTTCGCCCTAACCCCGACCGCCTTTTGGCGACGGGAATCACGCTCGATGAAATCTTTGAGCGACTATTGGCGACCAATCGAGCTACCGGCGGCGGCTACATGATCCATCACAACGAACAGCGTTTCATCCAGGCGGATGCACTGCTCCACAGTATCGAGGATATCGAGCAACTCGTCATCCGACGTCGAACCGACTCGCCTGCCGACGATGTGACGCAAGCTTTCGCCACCACCTCGGCGCTACACCGCAGTGCGACAGGAAACACGACGCCGATTCTGCTCCGCGACATCGCCACGGTCGCAATCACTCCTATGACTCGTCAGGGGTCGGTTACCCGCGACGCACGTGGCGAAATCGTCACCGGGATGGTGATGATGCTCTACGGCGCGAATTCGCGAGACGTCGTCGAACGGGTCAAGGTGCGGTTGAATGAGATCAAGCAAACGCTCCCGATGGGCGTCACCATTGAGATACTTTACGATCGCTCACAGCTGATTCACCGATCCCTACAAACCGTCAAGAGAAATCTTATCGAAGGCGGCTTGCTGGTGATCGCCGTGCTTTTCTTGATGCTGGGAAACCTGCGTGCCGGCCTGATCGTTGCACTCGCTATTCCGTTATCGATGTTGTTCGCCGCGAACCTAATGTACGCGACGGCAATCTCGGCAAGCCTGATGAGCCTAGGTGCAATCGACTTCGGGCTGATCGTCGATTCGTCGGTCATCATGATTGAGAACTGCATGCATCGATTGGCAGAGAACCGCGGGCGGTTGTCGCGACTCGAGATTATCCGTCGCGCCTGCATCGAGGTTCGCAAACCAACGATGTTTGGAGAGCTGATCATCGCGGTGGTGTACGTGCCGGTGTTGATGCTCCAGGGGACGGAGGGAAAGTTGTTCCAGCCGATGGCATGGACGGTCTTGTTCGCCCTTTTCGGGTCGCTGATCTTTTCGATGACCCTCATGCCGGCTCTCGCCTCAATCGCGCTGCCGAGGAATCCGAGCGAACACGATGTTTGGGTGATTCGTTTTCTCAAGCGGGTCTATCATCCCTTGGTTCGCTTGGCGATTTCCGCACCTATCGTCACCACGGTACTGGCGCTGGCCGTGGTCGCGGCCAGCGTTCCCGTGGCAGCACGTCTGGGTGCGGAGTTTATGCCCAAATTGGAGGAAGGCGACCTTTTGATCGAGGCGACTCGCCTACCCAGCGCGACCATCGAGGACGCGATTGCAATGGGAACACGAATTGAAAGCGTGCTGCTTGGGTTTCCAGAAGTGAAGACGGTCTTTTGCAAAACGGGACGACCCGAAATTGCTAACGACGTGATGGGCGTCCATCAAACGGACGTCTGGGTGATGCTACAAGACGCCAACCAGTGGCGCGCGGGGATGGATCGCGACGGTCTGATTGACGAAATGGATCAGCGCCTTGCTGAATCGATTCCCGGTGTTGCGTTCGGATTCACCCAGCCGATCGAAATGCGAGTAGACGAATTGGTTGCGGGTGTAAAGAGCGACGTTGCCGTGCTGCTCTATGGTGACGACCTCCAGTTGCTGGCGAGTCGTTCGAAGGAGATCGAAAGGCTGCTGCGTTCGATTCCTGGCGCTGCCGACGTCAAAGCCGACCTTCAATCGAATCTACAAACCCTCTCGATTCGCCCGAGATGGCAGGATCTCGCGCGCTACGGCATGGATGCGTCGCAGCTACTCCACGCGGTCGAGGCCATCGGCGGACGGCACGCGGGGGTAATCATGGAGGGCCGGGCCCGGTACCCGTTGATTCTCCGCATTCCCGAATCGTGGCGTGACGATGCGCAACGGATCGCTCGATTACC
>JBGTCJ010000020.1:0-5294 GCA_041748895.1 Pirellulaceae bacterium | reverse complement strand
ATCGTCGGTCAGGCGCTGCGGCTTTTGGGCCGTTACCCCGCCGCGATCACGGCGCTTCGCAAGGCGTCGCGTGAGCGGACGCTTCGTCCATCGGCGCTGCTAGCGATCGGGTGCTGTTGCAAGCGGATGGGGCGAGTGGATCAGGCGATTGTCTGTCTGACCCGCGCCCTCTCCATCCTCCCTGAGGATGCGAGATTGCATTACAATTTGGCGTGTTACCTGGCGTTAGCTGGGCAGGGGCGGGCAGCGCTCTACGAACTCGCCTGGGCGCTGGAACTTGAGCCTCGTTTACGATCGGCGGCTTCGAGCGAATCGGATTTTGACTCGGTCCGTCCGCTGCCGACCTTCGAAGCTTTGACAGCGGGATCTGGTCGAGCGACGCATTGTGTTTCTCAGCGTTTGCCGTGAAGTTGAGGCCGTGAAGTTAAGCACGGGCGAAAATTGGTTGGCGATGCTTTTGGGTCGCCGTGACGCCTGGCTTGTGGTCGGGGTGTTGATTGGCGTAACCGCGGGATTGGTGCGTTGGTCCAATCGCGATGTTGCCGTCGGCGTCGGCACGGCATCGATGACAAGACTCGCCATCGTCTTGATCGCAATGTGGCTGGCCTGGCCGTCGCTCCGCCGCCCAGCTGCCTGGTTGACGCCAGGCATCACGCTTGCCGCGGTCGCCATGATTGTGATGGTCGCTTTGCAACCGCGTTTGATCGTCGTGGCCTTGCCCGCTATAGGGTTTCTATTCGCATTTACGGCAATGGTTCGCTTCTTTCGACGTGGTCGCTAGTCGCAACCACGACAATCGCCAGCGGAAGAATTCGAGCTGCGAGCGCTAAAATCGGAAAAAACCTACTAGGATCGGTGGCAGATGGCCGAAACAACCTAAAACCGCTACACGGGTCCACGGAGAGTGCGCCCTCAGTATGGCGGATTAAGGGTTGAGGACTGTAGGAGCCACTCCATGCGACGTTTCTTTCTCGCGGCAGCGATCATTTCGGTCGCAGCCA
The DNA here is from genome assembly GCA_041748895.1 of Pirellulaceae bacterium. GTDB lineage: Bacteria > Planctomycetota > Planctomycetia > Pirellulales > Pirellulaceae > UBA6163. The sequence continues at coordinate 4,293 of JBGTCJ010000020.1, read as the reverse complement.
GCGGGCCGCTTGCGGCCCAAGCCGGCGATCGAGAGATCGCCGAACAAATCATCCAAAAACTCAAGGTTCAGCGTGACAGCGGGGCGTTGAAGGATTTTTCTCTCGACCTAAAGGTCGACAAAGGCGTTGCCTTGCTTCGCGGCAGCGTTCGCGATGCGGCACACAAAGACAACATGATCGCGGCCGCGAAGGGAATCGAAGGGGTTTCGCAAGTCGTTGACGAAATCACCGTCATCACCCCCGCGCCCACCGCTGTCGCGTCGCAATCGAATGAATCCCCCAAGTCGACCGAGCCGACCAAGGATTCGTTCTCATTCAAGCAGGCGCTGGCGGCAAGCAAGCCCACTTTGACGCCGCTCGCCCCCGCCCCGGCGGTGGTCCAGCAGGCCATGGAGATCGGCGTGGACCCGAGTTCGGCCGCATGGGAATTGCCCGGCCAGGTGCAGGTGGCTGCGGCGAACGAACCAGCCTCCAGCGAAAACGCTGATCAAAGCATCACCTCAGCGGTCGTCGCGACTTTGGGCAATGCCCAGCGTCAGGGCCGACTCAAAGGCTTCGGCGTCGATGTCAACACTCAGGACGGTCGCGTCCATTTGTCCGGCCGTGCCAGCTCGCAGCAACATCGCCAGCTGATCACGCAATTGGTTCGGCAGACGCCCGGAGTGGTGGATGTGATCGAGGAGATCACCGTCACCGGCGGAGCAGCAGCGAATGAAATGGCGCACCCTGCACCGCTCCAGCCGGTTCCTGGTGGCTTCGCCCCGACGATCCATGGGGTATCGACGCCGGTTGCCGGCGGAGGTTTTGAGGCGCAAGTGGCTCCCTATCGGATGCCGACCGCCGGCGGCGAAATGCCTGCCCAACCAGTAGGGATGCACATGCATGGTGGGCCCGTGCAGACGCCCTATCCGATGGCCCCCTACGCCGGTGCCAACGCGGCGCCACGTTACGAGCAACCTTACCTGCCCAACTACGCTTGGCCAGGATACGCGGCTTACCCCAACTACGCCGCGGTAACGTACCCGCAGCAGTACAGCCCGTCGGCTTGGCCGTACATCGGACCGTTCTACCCCTATCCGCAGGTTCCATTGGGGTGGCGGAAGGTGAGTCTCGAGTGGGATGACGGCTGGTGGTTCCTCGATTTCACGGACCGCTAAGGGGCAACCCAAGAAGTAGGGTCGGTGCTGAAACATAGCCGTTCCCGTGATCGGTCGCTCAACCCGACATCATTCGATCCGCCGACGCGCCCTCGTGGCTCGCCGGCGGATCGTCGTTTTTCACCATCGCGGCTGCAGGCGTCGCGTAAAAACCGGTCCGATTTTCCGAGTTATCCGCAAGACCGTTACAGATTAACACGATAACTCTACTACGTGAAATCAAGACTCACGTGTCCGCGATTACCAGCGGTGCGAACGACGAATTCCCTGTCAAGAAATTTTTCCTGCCCAGCCGTTCCGAGACTTCTGTCATGAGCCACTCGAAATATCGGCCCAGCGCCGCCAAACGCCTCGCGACGTTCGCTCTACTGGCCGCCGGTTCGATCACTTCGACCGGTTGCTCACTCGTCTCACAGGGTCCGAACCTCGGGCTTTTTGGAATACCGATCCCAGTTAGCCCCTACTTCCAGCATCGTCAAGAAGAGAAATTCTGGCAGCACGAGCGCTACGATCGCGTTCCCATTCTCGGACCCACCACGGCCGGTGGCCCCGTCGTCGCATTGGACCCGCCGACCGACGACGAGGTGATGCACGCTTTAGAACGGGCGCGACCGGTTCAGGGTGGTGTGCCGTTTCTCTATGAGAAGCAGCGAAGCAACGTCCGGATCATCAAGGAAAAGATCGCCGACTACATCGATCCTCCGCGTTTCTACCCGCTGATCGGGCCAGCACAGTTGCATCACGCCCACTACAAGTGCACCGTTTACTGCAGCGAACGCGCTATCGTCGGATACCCTGTCCCGCACACGCTCGAGGACCGGGAAGTGATCGAGGTGATTTACATTGACCACAATCACTTCCACATGGTCGGCGACGTAGAACCCTACACCACGCCGAATCTTTGATGTCTCCTCCGCCTGACGCGTTCTCGCTGGACCAGCGGCGTCTGGTGGTCACAGGGGCATCGAGCGGAATCGGACAGGCGATTGCGGTCGCGATGGGAAAGGCCGGATGCAGTCACATCGTGCTGCAGTACCGGCAGAATCGACAGGGTATCGAACAAACACTTGAGCGCCTCGCGAACACCGGTTGCTCAGCGACCGCCATCGCGGCCGAATTTGGCGACGACCGCTCACGTCGACTTTTCGTCGAGGAAGCCTTCGAAACCCTTGGTCAGGTCGACGCCTGGATTCAGTCGGCTGGTGCCGATGTCCTAACGGGCGAGGCGGCGGAGTGGACGTTTCAAGAGAAGTTGCGCCGCCTGATCGAAGTCGATCTCGTCGGCTCGATCGAGATCGGACGTCAGGTCGGCGATATCCTTTCGGGACAGTCCGAGTCTCGACCCGACGACGCTGCGCCATCGATGGTCTTCATCGGCTGGGACCAGGCGGCCGAAGGGATGGAAGGCGACGCGGGGCAGATGTTCGGTCCGATCAAAGCCGGCGTTGATGCCTTTTCCAAATCGCTCGCTCAGGACTTGTCGCCGCACGTCCGCGTCAACACGCTTGCGCCAGGCTGGATCCGTACGGCATGGGGGGGACAAACCAGTCCCTACTGGGATTCGCGAGCCCGCGCCCAGGCGCTGATGAACCGTTGGGGAACCCCCGACGATATTGCAGCAGCCGCCGTATTCTTGGCGAGCCCCGGTGCATCGTTCATCACGGGACAGACTTTGGTGGTCAATGGTGGCTGGAACAGGCGCTACGAAGACCACACCTAGGACGCTTCGCCAGCGCTGCCATCCGTCGTTCGCACCGTCACGCCAAGGCTTGAGTCTGTGGCTTCGTGTCGGGCAGTCTAGAATAGGGTGTCAGCAGACGGTCAGGCCCTCCTCCCGGTCAAGTTTGGTATCGATGCAGCACACTCCAATCACCCGCCGCCAGCACTTTAGGCAGCCACAACGATCGCGTCTGGCGATTTCGATGGTCGCCATCGTCTTGCTGATTGGCACCACAATGGCCGCCGAACGTCGGGCACCCGCACCCAAGTTCTCCTCCGATTCATTCCGCGACTTGTTCTTTGTGGAAGTGGACGAAGCGATTCGAGGCGATCGGCCCAGGATCGGCGAGGGCAGCGTCGATGCGTCGGCAAGTTCACCGGCAGCTCCGTCAAAACGCGAAGACCAGCCTGTCCAGGCGAGCGGGCTCACCACGCTCATCTCGCCGCAATCGCTCGAGGACGAAATCAAGCGACTTCGACTTGAGCTCCAGTCGCGCGTGACGACTCCGGCGGCGTTCAAGAGTGGTGAGTTTCAATCGGCGCGCGTCGGACTGACCGCGCTGGCGTCGCTGTTTGCGGTAATCGCTGAGCATCAGGGCGAGGTGCGTTGGAAAGCCGATGCAGCGGCAGCGCGTGATCTGCTCGCGAGGACAGCGTCCAATTGCAAATCGGGTTCGAGTCAGGTCTACAACGAAGTGAAGCTGCGGAAGATCGATCTTGAGGATCTCGTGTCAGGCAGTGGACTGGGCAATCGACAAGCCGAACCACGAAACGACTGGTCTTTGGTTGCGGATCGCGTTCCTTTGATGACCTACGCCGAATCGATTTTTGAAGGGCCTCTCAAGGAAGGAACGCAAAACGCGGCCGCGCTGCAGTCCGACCCCGATCGTGTTCGCCGTTCGGCCGAATTGCTGGCGGTCGTCGGGTTCATTCTTGGCCAAGACGGGCTGGCCGATGCCGACGATGACGACTACGCCGCATTCTGCAAGCAGATGATCGAGGCGGCCGGTCAGATCGGAGGCGCGGCCCGACAGGGTGATGCGGAAGCCGTGTTCAAGGCCGTGGGAACGCTCTCGCAGGTCTGCGCCCGTTGTCACGAGGCGTATCGTTAACGGTCGGCAAAGTGGCGAGCGCCTTTGGCTTTGTTCTTCATACCGCTCTCGGCTTTGCTCTGTTCTTTAGAGGGTCAGGACTCACCAACATGGGGATTCGTTTCGCCTGCCACGCGTGTCAACAGCCGCTCAATGTGAAACAGGAATTGGCGGGCAAGCGTGGCATCTGTCCGAAATGTGGCGAGCGATTTTTGGTTCCCCTTCGAGACGCAGCAATAGCGGCACCGGTCGCCGCGCCGATTGCCACGGCTGCCGCTGCACCGGTCGCGTCGCCGCTCCCGGCGATGCCGCCTATGCAGTTGCCG
>JBGTCJ010000019.1:0-2960 GCA_041748895.1 Pirellulaceae bacterium | reverse complement strand
CCGCCACGCCGACGAGCCAGTCGGCGTGCCCGCGCTGCGCTTCGGCAGGAACAGCCCGTGCCGACATCCCGCCAACGGATCGGGATGCGACGAACGAGACCCGAGGGCCGGTGTTGCGGGAGCGACAGTGCAAAACCATCGATGCGCTCTACGTGTTGCTGTCTTTCAGCACCGCACCGCGTTTTGCCGCAAGCTGGTTTCCTGAATCCCAGTCTCGACGCACGGCCGGACCGAGAAATCAGTTCGCCATGGGGATTTCTTCTGCACCCCCGACGCCGCCTCCCTGGCGCCGCGTTTCGTGACTTGATCCCGCGCTTTTTTGCGGCGGGTCACCTTGTTTGCGCCGGGTCACATCGTGTCGTGAATGCGACAGGCCACCTGCTGGCCGTCGCTGCGCTCGCCTGGTCATCGCGGATTCACCGCGACCGGCAATCCCATCGCATGGATTCACCCATTTACCTATCCCACTTGAGTTCCCATGAACCTATCTCAATCCGCGCGCGTGATGGGACATCCGTCACCCGCCGCGAGCTTAGCTCGGAGTCGGCCGTCGTCCGCCTTTACGCTGATCGAATTGCTGGTCGTGATCGCCGTGATCGGCGTGATGGTCGGCCTGCTGCTACCCGCGGTTCAGGCCGCCCGCGAGGCCGCGCGCCGCATGCAATGCGGAAACAATCTGCGGCAAATCGGACTGGCCATCCACAACTACGAGTCGGCGTTCCGCCGCTTGCCCATCGGATGGAACGGCACGTTCAGCGTGTCGCAAAACACCACATTCCGCTGGAGCTACCTGGCAGCGATCCTGCCCTATGTCGAGGAGGGCAATACGTTCGAGCGACTTGACTTGGGGCTGACGCTCTATCCTCCCGGAGGCGGCCAACCACCGCGCCCTCAGCACGTGCCGACCATTTCTAAAACGGTGCAGACGTATCTCTGTCCGAGCGACCTTGGCCGCTCGATCGGCAGTGCGACCGTCACCGACTCGGCACCGACCAACTACGTCGCCTGCTTCGGATCGGGAGTCAACGGCCTCACCGATCCGAGCGATGACGGCGTGATGGATCGACGCGCCGACGGGATCTTTTCCTCGGAGGTCTGGCGGAAATTCTCCGACTGCCTCGATGGCACTTCCAACACGATCGCGGTCTCCGAAACGCTCATCGGCTTCGGAGGGGGCGACCCGATTGCAAGTGAGCGTCCCGATCCACAACTCTTCATGGCGCTGATCGTGCCGCTGACGCAGGTCACGATCGCCAATTGTGATCGGCAGTGGCCTGAGGCGCCGTCGGCGATCAACCGGTTCCCATCGACGCGGGGGCGGCTCTGGGCGGGGCAGGGCTACGAAAACACGGCCTACAACCACTACTTTTCGCCCAATGCGAAAAAATACGATTGCTTCTTTTGGGTCGCCCAAGGATTCAAGGCCGCCCGTAGCCATCACACCGGCGGCGTGACGGCGCTCCGGCTGGATGGTTCGACCCAGTTCATGACCGACTCGGTAAACGCCCCGCTCTGGCGCGCCCTGGCAACGCGATCGGGAGGTGAGGTGATCGCGGAGGAGGCCATCCGCTAGCGCGGATGCGGCTGACTGAGAAACTCGTTGACCGTCTCGATCTTCTTGGGCTCCCTGTCGGAAGTGAAGATGCTTCCGAAAAACCCTTCGTCGGATGATCCCGATGATTTGGGTTTATCGCTGGGGAGCATCCAGGACGGGTCGAGCGCCTGTTTGGTTCGTGTCCAGCCACGTTTGGCCGATTGGTTCATGTCGCTCATGAACCCCTGCGACTTCTTTTTGATTCGCGGGGGTTCATTCGACCATGGCATCGACGGCCAACTCCAGGTGGTCGGATTGAGCGGGCCCAACCAGCCGCCCGATTTTCCCGACGCGGTCGTGGGTGGTCCAGCCTGGGCAATGCCGGCGATCCCTATCACCGCCAGTAGCACGGCGGAACGAAGTGTGAGCATTGATTTTCGCACGACAGACTCCTTTCGTCGCGTGGACGGGTTTATCGAGCAGGCGGGATGGCCTCTTTTTTTCACAGCTGACGATGCCCGAGATGTCGCACGAAATCGCACCCCCTGTCCAGAGCAAATCCCCCTGCTGTGGATCCTCGGACAGCGGCCCCGATCATCGTGGGGCAGGCGAACCCTTTCGCGATGCGGAGGGAAGAAGCCGACTCACGCGATACCGCTCGGCGTAGTCCGCCGGCGGGATGCCAAAGGTCGATTCGAAAACGGCGTCAAACGCCAGACCCTGAGGAAGCACGCGGATCAGATGGTCGAACGCTTTCCGCTGCGTCCGCGACAACATTTCGTTCATCAATCCGTAGGCAACCAAATCGGCTTGCTCGGGTGGCAATTGATGCTTGATCAGCGCCTCACCACTTCGCATGGCAACGATTGCCTCGGGCAAGGATCGATTCCAGTTGTCGACGCTGGGCAACGCCCTCGCCACGGTTCGTGCCGCCGCAACACGTCCGGTGCCCTCGGCAAACCACCGCGGCACCTCCGCGCCTTGCATCGCCACGGCGAGACTGGTCAACGGCGCGACCAAGCGAGCCTCAATCGTGTCGGGTCTGTCGGTCGACGTAGCGACCAAACACACGTAGGCATCGGTGATGTCGTACCCCCAGTGGCTTTGCCAATCCGAGGGCACGGATCGCCCCTCAACCATCCGGGCGAATTCGCTGTAGTCGTATCGTCGCGGCATCACAAAAATGGTGATTTTGCCCCGCGCCGCCGGTTGCTTGACAAAGGTTTCGACTTTGTCCCACGCCTTCTTCGCCGCCGCGGTGACTCGCGCGAGGGTATCGCGATCGCTATCGCCGATGACAAAAAACCGCTCCGAGGAATCTATCTCGACGCGTCGCGCCCCGGCGGTCACGAGCTGCAGGTTATCCGCGGCCAGTGCTTCGCGTCGCTGCGATAACTCCTCGTCCGACGCTCCTTTGGCCCAGGCG
>JBGTCJ010000018.1:0-5742 GCA_041748895.1 Pirellulaceae bacterium | reverse complement strand
GTCAATGAGCAAATGGGAGGCCGGAGGTTCGACAATCTGCCTAGCACCATCGGTACCGATTTCGCCGTCGCCGAAAGCTGGCAAGAGATTTTGCACCAACTGCAGCTCGGCGAAATGCCGCCGGCCGATGAAAAGCAGCCGACCGACGCTGAACGCCGCGCGATGACCAACTGGATCGAAGAGCAGGTCACGTCGGCTCAGGCAATCGCTCAAGAACGCGGTGGGCAGGTCGTGCATCGGCGACTCAGTCGCGCTGAGTATTTGCACACGATGCAGGACCTCTTCGGGTTCGCCGGCGACTTCGATCCGACCACCAGCTTCCCGGGCGACGAAGAACTGGAAGGCTTCCGCAATATCGGCTCCGCGCAACGCACCTCGCGGCATCACGTGGAGCAGTATCTCAAGGCCGCCGACGCGGTACTCGATCACGCCTACGATCTCGCCGATGTCGATGGCAGGCCAGAGGTCCAGCAATGGAAGGACAGCGCCGGCACCATGGGCGAGCTCAATGATGCCTTTGGACTCGGCGTCATCAGCGCGGAGAAAGCCAAAGGTCCCGCCTACATCCATCTCAGTCACGGTCTGCGAAATCAGGCTCTCATCTATGACAGCAAGCTCTTTCTCAGCCGCCTTGGCGATACCGGTGTTCCCCACTCCGGCTGGTATGAAGTCGAAATCGAGGCGACCGCGGCAAACCGTCATCATCCGTACGGCGAAGATCTCATGCTTGGCGGCTTGGTGCCGTATTTCAAAGACCTGAAGTCCTACTACGACGACTCGCAGCCAATGCGACTCGGAATCGGCCGGCAAGCTGCGGGTATGAAAGGCAACGGCTGGCGGCTCATTCCGCCGAATATCGTTCATGCCACCGAGCTTCCCGATGATCGCTACCTCACCATTCGCGCGCGCATCTGGCTCGATCGCGGCACGGTACCTTATTTGTCGTGGATCGACGGTCCCCCGAAAGGCACTCGCAACCAGTTCCTCTCCACCAAGCTTCACAAATACGATTCCAGTGTGCCGAAAATCGAAAAGCATGTCTGGGAGAACCTCGCATTGCGTGCCGCGTATGACAAACTTTACCAGCACCTCTATCAAGGTCCCGAGGTCCGTGTGCACTACTGGCAGGTCACTGGGCCGATGCGTGATGCCCATCCGCATCCTGCCCGCTCGCTGCTGTTTGCGAACATCGCGCCCGATGAAAAACAAACCGACCCCGCGCGGCTGCCAATCGAGCTGCAAGGGCTCGCGACACGGCTCTTTCGTCGTGAAGTGAGCCGCGACGATATTGCCCCCTACGTGAACTCCGTGGAAAGGCGTCTGGATGGGAGAGCTCGCTATGCCGATGCGGCGCGGCCAGTCTTCAAGGCAATGCTCTGCTCCCCTGAGTTCTTGTTTCTCACCGAGCCGAAATCGGATGAGAAGACCATCAACCCAATGCGGTTCGCCACGCGGCTCTCCTACTTCCTCATCGCCGGCCCGCCTGATGACGCGCTGCGATCGCTCGCAGCAATCGGTTCGCTCGATGCCACATCCATCCGACGCGAAACCGATCGGTTGCTCGATTCGCCGCGTGGGGATCGCTTTTTGCGCCTTTTCACCGAGCAGTGGCTTGGCTTGAGCAAGCTCGGCACCATGCCGCCCGCAAGAGAGACCTTCCCCGCCTACCACATCGATCGTCTCGAGCCCGCAATGAAGGACGAAACCTGGCGGTTCATCGCCGAACTCGTGCGCACCGGCCAACCCGTTACCGCGCTGGTCGATGCCGACTTCACCTATCTCAACGCGGGCCTCGCCCGGCTCTATGGATTGCCCGCCGTCACTGGCGACGCCTTGCAACGCGCCAGCCTGCCCCCTGACTCATCGCGATACGGTTTGCTGGGACAAGCAAGTATTCTCACCGTCAGCGCCAACGGCGTGGAGACCTCGCCCGTGACGCGCGGTGTTTGGCTGCTGGAAAAAATCTTCGGCACGCCTCCCAGTCCACCGCCGCCGGACGTTCCGCCCATCGAGCCCGACATCCGCGGAGCCACCACTATCCGCCAGCAGTTGGAGAAGCATCGTAGCGTGCAGGCCTGCGCCGACTGCCACGCCAAGATCGATCCCCTCGGTTACGCCCTCGAAGCCTACGATCCAATCGGCGAATATCGCAGCACCTACCCCAACGGAGCCGCCATCGACACCACCGGCGAGTATCGGGGCCAGCCCATCAGCAGCCCCGCCGACATCCGCGGTTATCTCGTAAAACACCCGAACCTGCTCGCCGACAACCTCTCCCATCGCCTCCTCACTTACGCCCTTGGCCGCCAGCTCGGCTTCGCCGATCAGCCCGCCCTCCGCCGGCTGCAAGCCAACTGGAAAGCGAAGGATCATGATCTTCGTGAACTCATCCACCTCGTCACTGCGTGCGAGCTGATGAGTCAGCCATAGAATCCTCAGCAGCACCATCCAACTAATCCCCTGGCCGAATAGGCAAAACCATGAAACAAGTCCTTACCATCCTCATCGCTATCCTTTGCGTCTCCGCGCTGGTGCGCAGGGTGTCCGCCGCCGAGACGTCGCAACCCAACATTGTCTTCGTCATCACCGACGACCAGCGCTGGGACCAGCTCGGCTGCGCCGGCCATCCGATATTGAAAACGCCTCATATCGATCGCATTGCTCGCGAAGGCGCTTCGTTCAATAACTTCTTTGTCTGCACGCCACTGTGCTCACCCAGTCGAGCCAGTTTTCTGACGGGCCTTTATCCGCATCAGCACAGGGTCTTCAACAACGACAAACTGGGCCTCGACATCATCAGCCACACGCTAATGACCTTTCCCCGCCAGCTTCGCGAAAACGGCTACGAAACGGGTCTAGTGGGCAAGTGGCACATGGGCCTCGACGACTCTCGCCGACCGGGATTTGATACCTGGATCAGTTTCAAAGGGCAGGGCGTTTACATCGATGGCGTCGTCAATGACAACGGAATGCAGCGGCAACTACGCGGCAACATGACCGACTACTTGAACCGCCGCGCCGTGGAGTTTGTGAAACAGCCTCGTGAAAAACCGTTCTGTCTCTACCTCGCACACAAGGCAGTTCACGGGCCCTTCCTTCCGGCCGAACGACATGAGGACCTCTACTCGGATTATGTAGTTCAACTTCCGGCTCGTGACGAAGCGGATCTTGCCGGAAAGCCGATGATGAACCGGTCGTTTCCGAGGATCAACCATATGGAACTCGAAGGCGTGGGCCCCGAACCGGGCGAGCCGAGGCGTGGTCGTGGCATGGACGCCGCGTCCGTGGTGCGTGATCAACTGCGCTGCATCGCGGCCGTCGATGAAGGCGTTGGGCAGTTGTTCGCAGCGTTAGAAAGCATCGACCAGCTAGACAACACTGTCTTCATCTACACCAGCGATAACGGCTTCTTTATGGGTGAGCACGGACGATTCAACGACAAGCGTCTGGCCTATGAAGAAGCCTTGCGGGTTCCATTCCTCATTCGCTATCCCAAGCGGATCGCCGCCGGCAGCGTTCGCGACGCGATGGTTTTGAACATCGACGTGGCTCCGACGTTGCTAGAACTTGCCGGCGTGGATTCGGTCATTCCCATGCATGGCGTTTCCTTCGCGCCTCTGTTGCGGGATGCAGCGGCGCCATGGAGAGAAGCGTTTCTAGCCGAATACTTTCTCGAAAAAGTCAGGCCGAGCGTGCCGACCTGGCAAGCGGTCCGCACGCAGAACTGGAAATACATCCATTACGTGGAATCGGAGAGTTATGACGAACTCTATCACCTCGAAGCGGATCCGAATGAGCTGCACAATCTGGTGTATGATCCGAAACACGAGACCCAGCTCAAGGCGATGCGTGCCCAGTTGGCCAAGCTGCTCAGAGAATCCCGATGAAACTGAAGTGGACGCCAATTTTGGGACCGCGGACGCGGTTCTTGAAGATAGAGAGTCCGACGCGTTTTGATCGGCCGCTGCTCGACGGTATTCCCGAAAGCATCGTGATCGGTGCCGGACTTTACGCCATGCTCACGGCCCGCTCGGCTGTCGAAACGATGCGATTCACCCAAGTGATTCCTTATACGCTGATCGCCGGTTTGTTTTTATCCAACTTCCCCGAAGCTCTCTCCAGCTCGGCCAACATGCTCTCGTTAGGTTGGACGCGGCGAAGGATTTTCCTAATGTGGTTCGCGCTGATGGTGATGACGGCGATCGGATCGGGGCTGGGCTTTTTGCTCGCCGGAGTACTCAGCGAAATGTGGCTGGTGCTTGCCGAAGGTGTCGCCGCCGGCGCGATGCTGACGATGATTGCCGCAGCGATGATTCCTGAGGCAGCCGAACATGGGAGACCGAGCGAGGTGGGTTTGAGCACGCTCGCAGGATTTCTCGCCGCGGTAATGTTCAAGTTACTCGAGTGAACTTCTCGGCGAAGAAAACTGATCCATCCGGGAATTCTGTGGGTCGGTTAGAATCCTCCGCAAACGAGAACACCGATGCAAGAGACCGATTTTTACCAGCAGATCTTTGGGCTTAGTCAGCCATAGTTCGTCGCTGGTGTCACACTCGATAACGAATCCCAGCAAGTCGACGTGGGCAATTCCACTCACTGCGGTCCCGTCGTTTAGCCTATCCCACTTTTCCGACGAACAGAGGAGAAGGGATACCACCCTCGGATTTAATTCAATCGATTGCCCTGAGCGCACCGAGCGAACGGAGACGCTTTCAGCCTACGCGACGATAGACCCATTGGTCGATCAATGAAAATTAGCATTCAACTGGGCCGAAAGGTGTTTGACCCTATCGGAGTAGCGACCGCGGGCCGCCAAGTTGACGCGATTCTGGGGATCGCGTCTCAGGTCATAAAGTTCCAAGCCGACGATCTCCCCGGTTTCCGATTTCCACTCGGTGAATCGATAGTTCGCGGTTGCGATTGATCGCCCCAGCGGACGATCGCTACGTTTCTCGCGCGCGTCCAGACCGCGCCGGAACTGGCTGTACGCGGCGGCTTTCCCCGGCTGTTTGGGGTCATCCAACAGAAATGCAAAACTCGCTCCTTCCAGGTAGTCCGGTGGCGCCAATTCGCAAAGCTCAGCCAACGTGGGGTACAAGTCAATCAATTCCACCAACGCATCGGTTCGTGAATTTGGAACCCCACGGTTGGGCACGCGGATCATCAAGGGGACTCGAGTGGCTATTTCGAAGTTGGTCATTTTGGTCCAAAGACCATTTTCGCCGGTATGAAAACCATGGTCACTCCAAAACACGACGATGGTGTTGTCGGCCAAACCGAGCTCGCTCAGTGCGGCCATGACACGACCGAATTGAGCATCCAGATAGCTAATGGCCGCTTGGTAGCCTCGCACGAGGTTCAACGCGTGATGGGGTGGAATCGGCCCTGATAGGGGAATGCCACCATAGCTACGCAGTTCATACGCATCATGCAACGCGACCGCCGGGACATCTTGCGGCGGCGTGTGGTTGTCAGGTAGCCGAACTTCATTTTCCGGATAGAGATCCCAGTACGCTTGCGGACAATTAAACGGTAGATGAGGTCGTCGGAAACCAATCGCCAAAAAAAAGGGTTGTTCCTTGATTCGACGCAATGTCAGAATCGCTTGCTCGGCAATTTGACCATCGGCATAAACGTCATCTGGTTGCGGTGACGCTTCGTAAGGCAATCCGCGAATGATGCGAGGACGTTCCGATGCGGGTAACGCTTGCATCCGCGATACCAACTCCGCGGACTCCTTCT
>JBGTCJ010000017.1:0-8844 GCA_041748895.1 Pirellulaceae bacterium | reverse complement strand
TAGCGGCGTGGTGATGCATGGCAGCACGATTGCCGCCGGAGCCACCGTCGATCTTCATTCGAACGAGGACCCACCCCGACTTGTCGCGACGCGTCAAGCCGACGCGCAAGGTCGGTTCAGATTCTCTCGGGTATTGCCTGGAATTTACCGCCTCTCGGCTGCGGCGGTCGTGAGGAATGTTCGGCGCCGCGGAGACCAGGAGGTGACCGTTCCCGAGGGGGACCAACCGCTGGGTGAGCTCCGGTTGATGGTCGAGTGAGCCCCTTTGCGTGAGAAACAATCGCTGAATCAGCGTGAAAAGTTGTATCCATGTGATCGCGACAACCGATCCAATCGATACCGTCGACCGCTTCGTGGATTCGTTGGATAGAGGGACAGGCGTGAATCGCTCGCAAGATCGCTCGCGCGGCTGGGCGGCGGCTTTGATCGTTTCGTGTGCCGTCGGCTGTGCATCCACGCCCGGTGGCACCGGCTTGACCCCATCTCCCGTCGCTCCGTCGAGCGCGGCGGTCGGCGACAAAACGATCGTTGCGATCATGGCGCCACCCACGCCTGGAAGTTCGTTTCCGACCTTGCCCGAATTTTTGGGTGTTCCGCAGGTGATCCAGGGGACCGTCGGGGGTTACCGCTGTGTCCGCGACCGCATTGCCGGTCGCTTGGGAGGCCTGTTTCCAGGATTGGAGCCCCGACCTCCGCTTTTGCTTCTCGCGGATCCGGCGAACCTTGGTCCCGATGCACCCCCCAGCGTTCAGGCGGCGGCAAAAGTCAAACAAGAACAGGACGCCGGTGCGCAAAAGGCCAAGGCGGCGGCCTATTTGGCGACCGTCGGTTGTGGTTGCTACGAGGGCGTTGCGGAAGCGCTGGCAGAGAACCTCAAGGATTGCAGCGAGGAAGTACGCCATGCCACGGTGAAAGCCTTGCGCGAGATGGGATCGCGATCGTGCGGTGCGTGCGGCGGGAACAGTTGTTGTTCCATCGAGGTGCACGAAGGCCTGATGCGCCTGGCCTGGGAAGTTGATTCAAACGGTTGCTTCGTCGAGCCCTCGCAGCGGGTTCGGCGGTTGGCACGACTCGCACTGAATCACTGCTGCATGCCGATGGGGGTCGAAGGGCCCTTGGTCCCCGATGAGGGCCCTTACCTGGAGGAGGGTGTCATCCTCTCTCACGTCCCTGAGGGTTCCCCCAGCGGCTCGTCCACCGAAGTCAAGTCAGTCGCGTGGGTCGCCGACGCTCCCGAATCCCACGCAGTGCGTGGCCGTAGCGAGCCCGCTGCCTCTGTGCTCCAGACGGGCACTACGGATGCTGCAAATACCAATACAACCGTGAATCCCTTCGACGGCAAAGTGCGCGTTGCAACCCACCGTTCCAACACTGCCGAGCAAGTTTTGGCGTCCGTCAACGGCCAACCGATCTACACCGATGATATCCTTCCTGAGGCGCGGCGGCGGTATTTTCAAGGCGATCAGCCTCAAACCGATGGCGAGTTTGGCCGTATGATGCGGGAAGTTCTCAGCGAGTCGATCGACCGTAAACTTCTGGCTCAGACGGCGAAGACGGTTTTGTCATCCACCACCCAAGTCCAAATCCAGCGTTCCGTGCTGCAGCGCCTGAGTGATGCGATTGAGCAAGCCAGCGTTTCGGAGGCGTCGAGCAACGCGCGGTACGAGTTGGCGCTGGGTGAGGAATTACTCCGCCGCCAGGTTGATCACGATCCACATGTCGCGCCACATGAAGTCGAACTGCACTACCATTTGCACGGCGACGATTACCGGGAACCGCCTCGATTGCGTTGGCGTCTCTATCGGATTAACGACGAAAGTTTGCCGGACCCTTCGCAAGTGGACGTCGTGATTCAATTTGCTAGGCGGGAAGCGATCGGATTTCGAGAAACCCCGCCGAGCGGATTCGACCCCGCAAACATTCGCATGGAGCGCCACGACTGGATGTCGCTTGATCAGATCGAAGAAAAGCCACTTCGAAAGCGGCTGGAAAAACTGCGTCCTGGCGAGGCGAGTGAGCCATGGACGTCCGCGGGCGTCACCTCATTTGTCGTGGTGACCGAGATATCGTTGGGTGCTCGTTTGTCGGCCCGCGAAGCGGCAACGCGTATCAAGGCTGAGATATTGGCTCGAAGGCGGCGAGAATCCGAAGTCGCGTACATCGCTCAGCTCAGGGCACAAGCGAACATCCAAATTCTGCAAGAAGCCGAGTTCGCCACGCCATGAAGACGATCACCGTCAACGACGTCCGATCGCGGTTGCGTTCTCGGCGTCGGATCCGTGGGATTGCCGTGGGTTCGTTGTTCCTGGTCCTCTCGGGACTGGTCGCCGCATGGGTTTACGAGGTAACGCATCGCCCCCGTTTGACTCCGATGCTAACGGTGGCGGTCACGGATTATTCATGGCCGATTGATCCCAATCCGTGGGCGGTCGAAGACATCCAAAGGATCGGACTCTTGAACGAGCAGACGTTGCGAGTTCGCGACCTCTCGGCCGACTGGCGTGGCCGAGAATTGGCGCTGAAGCGGCTGGACCGGGATCTTCAGGCCGTGGTCGGATCTGCGGGCGCGTCCGGTACGATCATTTTTTACTTGAGCCTACACGGGGTTGTGGACTCGGACGGTGAGCCGCATTTTTTACCAGCCGATGCATCACCATTTGAATCGTCAACCTGGATCCCCGTCCGCGACGTGCTCGATCGGATCTCGGACCGAGTGCCCAAGCAAGTGAATAAGTTGCTCCTGCTGGATTGCAACCGATTCGCTCAGAACTGGAAGATCGGACAGCTTCACAACACGTTCGCCGACCGCTTGGCGGGCGTGCTCGACCCGCAGCGTCACGCCAACACCGTCATCGTCAATAGCGTCTCGTCCGGTCAAACCGGCTTGAGCGGCGCGGCCATGGCGGGAAGCTTGTTTGGCAATCTCGTGGCAGACGGCTTGGGGGGGATGGCTAGTGGCGGCGAGGGTCAGGTGAGTCTGACTCGGTTAGTCGACTTTCTCCATCGCGAAATGACCCAGTGGTGTCAGGTTCACGGTTTGCCGCCCCAAAGCGTGCTCCAAGTTCCCTCGACAAGCCGGGATTTCGGGGTCACGTGGTCGCTACCTGAGTCGACGATTTCGCGGTTACGGGACGAGAGGCCATCGGCATCGGCTCCCTCGGTATCAAGCGAGGACCGCGACGAGCTTTGGCGTCGGATGGGTGAATTGCCGCTCAGGCCATTGCTCGCGATCGCTCCGGAGGCCGTCCACGATCTTGAGCACCAACTTTTGTGGCTCGAGAATATTTGTAGCGCTGGACATGCATACGATCGCGACGCCTCGACGCGATGGGCGGGATTGAGGAGACGGCTCGAACGCATCTCCGAATTGATCCGCTCCGATGGTTCGCGACTGTCACCGGTCGCTTTGAGGACAGCCATCGTCGATGGGGGTTCTGCGGCGGCCCAAGGTGCGAGCTTACCCTCACTACGGCTGGCCGGCGTCCTGGGAAGCATTTCTGCCGATGTCGTCGATGCGGGCGAAAGGAGTTGGGACGGCCTGATCGCGGAACTCACACCCGATCGATTGAAGGCCATGATCGACGAGCCGGTTGCGACCGATTTGGACCGAATCCACTTCCTCCGCCTGCTCGATCGCTATCGGGTGCTCGATCGCTGGTCTCGAATCGATCCGATTGCCGCCACACTTCGGCTGCGTGCGGCCAACGAACGGTCATCCGTGATGCTCCATGGCGCAGTGGGTCACGAACTTCGTGCCGCTCCGTGGCTGATTCGATCCTCGGCGACGGCTGAGCAAGCTCGTTTGATTTTGGAAGATCTCGTGTTCTCGGGACAGGACACCGGTGGTAGCGAGGTTGATGACCAGCTCGCCACGGCCCGTGACGCGCAAGACGCGGCGCAAAAACGGCTCGCCGACGTCGCCCGTGCGTTTGAAGTTGCCGATGATGCGACGCACCGCCTGCCTTACTTCGCCGAAGCGATTGCGAAGTTACCCGTTGGCTCAACATTCGGCCTAGGGGACCCCAATGATGCTGATCCGATGACCTCCGATGTTTTGCCAGCGCTGCGCGATGCGATCACGCTATGGCGTCAATTGGATCAACGCGGCGGTGAGGGTGGGGAGCCCGATGACTCACTGCCCTTCCTAGCCGTCGCCGACCGATTGCAATCTCGCCTCACGAAGCTCGATCGGGTTTTGGGAGAGTGGATCACCAAGGCCATCTCCGATCCACAGAACCCAACGATGACGATATCGTCGGCCAAAGCCATCCTCGAACTGCCTTGGCTAGACTGGGGACAGCGGCGAGAGTTGCGACGAATTCATTCCGAATTGGAGCAGACCCTTTCGCTAGATGCCGTGGGGTCGATCAACGATCCGCAATCCCAAGGCCGTTTCGATCGGACCGCAACAACACCTTCCACCGGGCCATTGCAGCGGTCCTCCTACGACAGGATCACTTCTTGGCCGATCCACCCTGCCGTCCTCACAACCCAGGCCGAAGCGATCGCGCGGCCGTCGGATGAATCCGAATTTGATGCCGTGAATCGCGGATCGATTCCTGCGGAGTCGGTGATGGCGAGGATCGAGCAACTCGGGTATCTCGTTCGCCGATCGCTCGGAGTGTGGTCCGGCGAGGGACAGACCCGACCGTGGGAAGGTCCTGATTCGGCGATGCAGGAGTGGTTAGCGGCGGCGAGATGGCAGCGACGCTGCCTGCCTCTGGCTTCACCAAATTCCAACGGCGTGTCGCCGATCGAGGTCGTCTGGCGAGACGCGGTTCATCACCTTTTGCTCGGGCAAGCGCGGCGCCAGCTCGACGGCTTCTACGGCACCCCATTTTCATCGCCGGGGATATCGCCGCGACGACCGTTGTTCGATCTAGCGTGCGACCAGTGTGTGGAGGTGGTCGCCCTGATCGGGCCTCCGAGTCGGGAGATCCAGCGTGACCTTGTGACGCTCCGAAAAGACCAAACCCTTCTGCAATTGGCCTCCCGTTCGGGGATCGTGACCGACGTCGATACTTCGCGGCTTCCGCTCGACGGCGAGGACCTCATGATCGACGTCACGCTTCGGCCCGGTAAAGGTTCGCCCACCTCGTCCGACGCGTTGCCACCGGGTCGCCCGAGCGTTTGGGCACAGACCGAGCGGTCCGAGTTGGCATCGGACATTGGGAGTTTCGATTTTCCGATACAGCAACCGCAGGCCTTTCAGCTCCGGGCCACCACCTGGTCGCCGCGTTTGACCGCATTGGCGATGCTCCGAGGCAATGAGTTTGGCCAGCCGTTCGTCGTCAATCGTCTCGGTGGCACGTGGGTCGATTATCGTCCTCACCGACATGACGTGAGCACGATCACGCTTTCGGGCCAAAGACGCAAACGAGCCTCCATCGTTTTTGTCCTCGACTGTTCTCGGAGCATGGAGTCTCCACTTCCGGCCGAATCGTCGTCGCAAGCGGGTCCTTCACGGATGGATCTCGCCAAATCCGCGCTCGCCACGATGCTCGACGAGTTGTCGCAACAGGACGGGGCTCGCGTTGGTGTTGTATTTTTTGGGCACCGTGTCGCCTGGACCCGCTCGGACCCCCCACGCATCAGCTTGTCCCCAGGTGCCTCAGTGGACATTCCCGAGGGACTCATGCCCAGCGAAGACGTAGAACTCATTCTGCCTCTTGGACGATTTGATTCCGGCCGAGTGCTCCAGCGGCTCGATTCGGTCCAGCCGTGGGGGCAAACCCCTTTGTACCGATCATTGATCGAGGCGATCCGAGCGTTCGAAAACGACGATCCAGACACCGAACGACAGATTGTCGTGATTACCGATGGACAGGATTACCAATTCACGCCAAGTCGCAGTGACATTCGCCAGCCCCGCAAGACGACGCAAAACGAAGTGCTCGGGCTCGCCCAGGAGAATTCCGTGCCGATATTCCTGCTCGGTTTCGGCCTGCCCGATGGCGAGCGGGCGGCTGCGGAGGCAACCTTTCAGACGATCGCTTCTGCGACCGGTGGCGAAGCGATTTCAATTGACGACGGCGCCGAGTTGCTTCGTCGTTTACGCGAGCGATTGGCACCCGGAACCTTCACGGTCGGTGACACCGCGACGGTGAGCGGTGATCGCACGTTGACCGCGACACTCAATGGCACCGTGACCGTCGACCCTCGACAACTCGATGAGGGAAACGTTCTGCTGGTATTCGAGTCCGCGGCCCAGAAAATAACTTTGGAAGGCGGCGAGGCCTTGCAGATTGCCCTGTCGCCGGATGGCCGCAGTTTCCTACCGATCCCGTTCCAGTGGCAATTCCCACAAACCGCAGACTTGGTGAACTTCGATAGTGGCCGGCAAACCGCTTACCGGGTCCGGGCCCACCGGCCGCAAAGGATCGCGGATGCCGTTTGGTTTCCGATCTCGATCCAATCGACGATCGATGCGGTCACCGTGCGGCCTCGCGAAACCTGGACCTGCGTCACGCCGATGATCGCTGGGGTCGAGGATCTGACTCATCGCTACTGGTTTTACGACACCAATTTCGAGCCCGATCAGCCCGTTCCGTTGTTGAACTGGGAAGCAGACCAGTGGCCGACCGCGGCCACCGCGGCGCGAATCACTTTTTGGTGCAAATTCGATGCGACGCCGCCCAAAGCGGTGTTCCCGCTGAGCGAAGTGGTTGACTCCGCACGGGACTTCGTCGATCGCCGTCTACCCGATTTTCCGTCGGTTCGAATGCAGGTTAGCGTGACGGATGGCGGGGCGGAGGCAGGTCAGTTCGTCGTGCGGGTGATCCTTCGCCACGAGGCAGGCTCCAACGATTTGGTTCCTTTGCGAGTTTCCTTCGAGTCGCCCGAAGCGATCCGACCGACTCGCGTGCGACATCAATTCGATCCAACCAATCGATTGAGCTCTCACAGCTTCTTTTTCGACGCTTCGGACTCACTCGCGCTCCAGCGGTCAAAGCAATCAAGAATCGTGTTGACCTCAAGAATTGATGCCCAGAGTGGCGCGCTTGTGCCGGTTGGCGGCCAAGGGATCGACGTCGAGATTCATCGGGCGGCTGACGTGATCATGCTCGACCCACCGCGTTGATCATTCGTTGGTCGAGATTGCCTCATCTGCCCCACACGATCGGTGACTGATCGGCTAAAGTGTGGCAAACTCGGATGGATACGGTTGTGTTGCCAAGGGAATTTCTACTTCATGAAGAATCTACCGGTTCACTGGTACGAGGGTCTGTTCCTACGGCCCCACCATTTCCAAGCCGCTGAGCGTCACTGGAATGAGGCCCAAGAGACCTCCCAGCGCTGGGATCACCCGTACGGATACGGTCTCAAGTCGCTCAAGTTCAGCCAGCAGGCATTGGCCAATCACCAGTTCCAAATCGACCACCTGCAAGCCCGGATGCCCGATGGCACACTGGTAAACTTAGAATTCGGTCAACCACCTGATCGTTTAAATTTGAAGGATGGACTGACCGAGGCACAACCGCTGATGACCGAACTCTCGGAAGGGTTCGAGAAGGAGTCGACGATTCGGATTTACTTGGCGATCGCCAAGTTAAAGCTCGGGCGTGGCAACGTGGATCAGGGAGATTCGGTCGAAGCGACACGGTACCGCACGGCCCACCTAGAGCTTCAGGATGAGACGCACGGTGGAAACGACCAGGAACTCGAGTTTCGCGCTCTCGACGTGCGGCTCCTCCTGTCGACCCAAGACCTAACCGGATACGAATTGTGTCCGATCGCCCAGGTCCGTCGATCGGGCGAGGGGGATTCGCAGCCGCGTCTGGATCCCGGCTACATCCCTCCGGTGATCGCGATCGACGCATGGCCCGGGCTGGGGCGGGACATCATTCGCGCGGTCTATGACATGATCGGTCAGAAGGTGGAGGTTTTGACGCAACAAATCTTGAGCCGCGGGATCGGGCTGGAATCGAACGAGCCGGGGGACGCCGATCGAATTTTGATGTTGTCTCAGCTCAATTCGGCATTCACCACGTTGGGCGTGATGGCATTCGCCCAGGGCGTTCACCCGTACGAGGCGTACGTCGAACTTTGCCGAGTCGTTGGCCAATTATCGATTTTTGGCGATCAACGCCGTGCCGAGGAAGTTCCGCCCTACGATCACGAGGATTTGGCGAGAATCTTTACGTTGATCAAGGCACGGATCGAGATGTTGCTCAACTCGGTCCGGAGCTACAAGTACGAGCAACGTTACTTCGTCGGCGTTGGTCTTGGAATGCAGGTTTCGCTCGAGCCGCGTTGGTTCAATTCGGACTGGAAGTGGTACATCGGCGTCTACAAGGGTGAACTCACCGAACAGGAGTGCCGCGATTTGCTCTCGGCCGGCCACCTCGACTGGAAGTTGGGCAGTAGTCGACAGGTCGAGTTTCTATTCAGCCACCGTGCCGAGGGCGTTGCACTGGTGCCCGCCGATCACGCCGTGCGTGCCTTGCCATCGCGCCGCGATTGGGTGTATTACGAGGTTCCTCGAAGCGACTCACCAGCCTGGAGAGACGTCCAAGAGACGCAAAGCCTTGCGATGAGATTGAAGGAGGCACTAATCGTCAATCGCGAACGCCTTCAGGGCGAGCGTAACCTCGTCGTATCTGCTTTCGGACGTACCATCTCTCTGCAGTTTGCTCTTTTTGCCGTTCCGCAAACTTCGTAACCCGGACACGATGACACCACAGTTCGCAAGGGCGATTGACCCGGTATTTCTCTACGCACTCGACCTGATGTCGAGAATTGCCGACGAGGAGCATCCACCTCCGCAGGAGGAGCGGATTCGAATCCGCAGTCTGATCGACCAGGGTGCGGCATTGGTCCCCGCGGGTGAGCAATGGGACCTCG
>JBGTCJ010000016.1:0-6112 GCA_041748895.1 Pirellulaceae bacterium | reverse complement strand
TGGCAACCGCACGTACGAACATCGATGTTTTGGGGTGTGAGTGACGTCCAGCGAATAAGGGAGTAGCTTAGTAGCCGTTTTCTGGATTCGTGCGATCGCAGTCGACTGGAAATGGCGAGTTTTCATCAATTCTTGTTCCTGGGTCGTCACTTTCCGCGGACGACGATGCCCCGTCGGGTACACTAGTGCCCGACATCCTGTTCCGTCGGCTGGGCCGGACATCCGGCGCGATGATGGATTCACCCCCTAGTCTTTCCCGGTTTGTCCCCCCTGAGGTCCCCCCATGCCGTGTCAACGTGACTCGCGAATCTTCAACCGCGGTGCCCGACGATTGGGCCTTTTTGTCGTCTTTGCGTTTACGCTTACGTTCACCGGCCAAAGTCAGGCTGATGTTCGTCTACCCAATGTGTTCAGCGACTCCATGGTGCTTCAGAGGAGCCAGCCGAACCGTGTGTGGGGCAAGGCAAGCCCTGGCGAACCGGTATCGGTGACGATCGGCGGGCAAACGCAGCGGACTACGGCGAACGCCGCGGGCGATTGGCAGGTCACGCTCGAGCCAATGGAAGTCGGTCCACCGCAGGAGATGGTGATTCAGGGCAAGAACGAGATTCGATTGGCTGACGTCCTCTTGGGTGAGGTCTGGATCGCGTCGGGTCAATCGAACATGGCTTGGAGGGTTGAGAATTCCAACAATGCCGCGCTCGAGATCGCGGCCGCGAACTACCCCGGCATCCGCATGATCGGTTTTCCTCAAGTCGGTACGCAGGAGCCGATCTGGAGCCACGACGATCGAACATGGAAGGTTTGTTCACCCGAAACCGTAGGCCAATTCTCGGCTGTCGGCTATTACTTCGCCCGCCAATTGCATCAGACACTCGGTGTCCCGGTCGGCGTGATCAACAATGCCTGGGGTGGATCGTCTTGCGAAGCTTGGATCGACCGCGAGACACTCGCTCAGAGCGGCCAATTCGACGAGCTACTGGCTCGGTGGTCCGAGTTCGAGCAGCGAGCGGAAGAGCTTTCCGACAAATCGGACCTCAATGATCAGCAAAAAAGCGCTTTGGAAAATCTCAACAAACAGCTAACTGGTAACCACCGTCCCGGCAACATCTACAATGGTGTGCTTCACTCACACATCGGTTACGGAATCCGTGGGGCGATTTGGTACCAGGGCGAGAGCAATTCGGCTCGTGCCTACCAATACCGCAAGCTCTTCCCGCTGATGATTTCGACGTGGCGCGAGAGATGGAATCAGGGCGATTTTCCCTTCTACTGGGTCCAGTTGGCGGACTTCCGCGCTGAGGTTGAGGAGCCTGGTGATAGCACGTGGGCCGAACTTCGCGAAGCGCAGACAATGGCCATGTCGAAGCTTGCTCACACCGGACAAGCTGTGATCATCGACATCGGCGAAGGCAAGGACATCCATCCCCGCAACAAGGTCGATGTCGGAAAACGGCTTGCGCGTTGGGCCTTGGCCAACGAGTATGGAATGCCGATCGCCCACCGAAGTCCCGAATTTCGGTCGATGGAAATCGAGGGAAGCAAGGCCGTTCTCTCGTTCGACCACGTGGGGAAGGCGTGGCGGCCTTTTGACGTGGCTCAGCCACGAGGGTTTGCAATCGCAGGGGAAGACCGACAATTCGTTTGGGCGACCGCCAAAATCCTCCCAGACCAAAGGATCGAGGTGTCGGCTGAGTCGGTTCAGTCGCCGGTCGCGGTCCGCTATGGGTGGGCAGACAATCCGGTCGTGAACCTCTTCAATCTCGATGATCTGCCGCTCACCCCTTTCCGCACCGACGACTGGCCGGGGATCACCGCGGACGCTCAGTGAGATGACACAGCGGAAGATACTGCACGCGGCGGACATCCATCTCGATAGTCCGCTGCTGCGTCTCGAGGCCTACGAGGGCGCGCCGGTCGATCAAATCCGACTCGCCTCTCGGCGAGCTTTCCAGAACCTTACCCAGCTCGCCAAAGATCAAAACGTTGACCTCGTCGTGGTCGCAGGTGACCTTTACGACGGAAATTGGACCGATCAAAACACCGGCCTTTTCTTCGTTCGTGAAGCGAGCGAGTTGATCCGAGCCGGCATCAAAGTCGTCATCATTCGCGGAAATCATGACGCGGCAAATCTGATGACGCAGTCATTGCGTCTGCCTCGCAATCCGGATGGCAGCGAAATCATGCTCGACCATCGCCAAGTGGATCGCCGTGTTTTCGAAGATTTGGGACTTGCCATTCACGGCCGCTCTTTTCCCGAAAGGGCCGTCAAGTTTGACATGTCGAAGGACTACCCGGCGCCGATCGCTGGACTGTTCAATCTCGGGTTGCTCCATACCTGCCTTGCGGGCGCCGATGGGCATGACCCGTATTCCCCATGCAGCCCGAGTGAACTGGCATCCAAAGGCTACGATTACTGGGCGTTGGGCCATGTCCATGCCCACCGCGATTTCGCCGCGCCCGGCGAGCCACCCATCGTGTTCCCTGGCAACATCCAAGGCCGGCACATTCGCGAAGTCGGCGCGAAGGGGTGTGTCGTATTGGAAATCGATTCGTCCAACCGGGTCACCCACCGGTTCCATCCTCTCGATGTCGTCCGTTGGGAGGTGATGGAGTTTGACGCCAAGGCCGCTGACGGAAGTGACCGCGAGCCGGAGAGTCTGCTCGACGCCTTCACGCCATGGCTGCACCAATCGCTGGCTCGGTGCGAGCACCGGCCGTTGGCCGTTCGGATTCGTGTCAGTGGAAGAACCGAACACCATTCGTGGTGGAATCGGCTAGGGCGGAGCCTCGAGAACGACCTTCGATCGATAGCGATCCACGTCGGGGGTGGTCAGGTTTGGATCGAAAGCGTGCGGATTTGCACCCAGAGGGAGATTCAATCCGAGTCCACGGTCCGATGGAGTGATGACGAGGGACCACTCGGGGCACTGCACCACGTTTTGCGGCGCATGAAAAACGATCCAGCCGCGATGGATCGACTGCGAGAATCACTCACACCGTTGGCGAAGAAACTGCCGGCCGAACTCACCACGCAAGGCGATTTAGACGTGACGACTCGCGACGCGACCTGTGTTGACGGCCTCGATGCCGAGGGGGTCGTTGGTGATGGGCCAGTTGGTGATGGGCACGACTTCCGGTCAGACGAGGACGACCAACCCATCTCGCTGCTCGATCCCCGCCGATGGAGCGTCTGGATCGAACAGGCCGAGCCGCTGTTGTTGCAGCGGTTGGAAACCGCAGAGAACGAGTCCTGAACGTCAGGGAAGAGGATCGAGGACGATGCGGATTGAACAGCTGGATCTGATCGCTTTCGGCGGCTTCAGCAATCGGTCGATCGACCTGTCGGCGGGCCCGCATCGGCTGCATTTGATCTACGGCCCCAACGAGTCGGGGAAATCAACGAGCCTTCGCGCCATCGACGCGCTGCTTTTCGGATTTCCAGGTCAATCCAGTGACGACTACCTTCACCCCTACAGCAAGATGCGCGTCGGTGGGCTGTTGGTGGATGAGGCCAGTGGAATCAAGATCCACTGTGTTCGGCGAAAAGGCAACAAGAAAACCTTGCTCGATGCCAAGACCGAGGATCCGATTGACGCCCAGAGCTTGGCAAAGATTCTGCGTGGCGTCGATCGAGAAGCCTTCACGTACCAATTCGGGTTAACCCACGAACAATTGGTCGCCGGTGGCAGGGCGATCCTCCAAACCGACAGCGAACTCGGTGAGATCCTCTTCTCGGCAGGCGCCGGAATGGCCGCCCTGAGATCGGCCATCAAGCGGCTCGACGCGGATCGCCGTGACCTCTTCGTCGCCGGTGGTTCTCGTGGCTCGCTCAACCACTCGCTCGCCCAGGTCGACTCTCTGCGAAAGCAGATCCGTGAAGCTCAGTTGATGCCACAGGAACACCGAAGACGCGTCGACGACTACGAGAACGCCCAGCGTCTGGCGGCCGATGCACTCGCCGAAGTCGGCAAGCTGGCTAGTCAGATCGCCAGGGACGAGGCGTGTTGCAAAGCGACCTTGGTCCTCCCCAAGCGTCGCGAATTGAGCCAAAAAATCGCCGAACTCGGTGACGACGTTCCCGAACTGGACGACGATTTCTCGAGCCGCCGCCGTGGACACGCCGAACAAAGAATTGAGGCGACACAGCGAGCACGATCGCAACAACAACGCATCGAACAGATCGAGCAAGAATTGAAGGCGCTGCGAATCGATACGGTTTGGATCGAGGCCTCGTCGACGATTGATGACCTGCACAGTCGACTTGGACAGTACCGAAAGTCGCAGCGGGATCGATTTCAGCTCGTCGCTCAAGACGCCGCACTATCAAACCAGATTCGACTGCTTTGGGACCGCTTGAAGGCATCGTCGGCCAGTCCCCAAACTCGAGGTGCGGGCGGCGAAAATCATGCCGCGGATCCGTCGAATGCGGACTGCGATATCGATGCCGATCTTCGCGAGTTCCGGCTCAGTGATGCCAGTCGCGCCGAGGTCGACGCGCTGACGCTGCGTTACGCAGCCTTATGCAAACAACGACAAATCCACGAGGAGTCGTGCGATAAAATTCGATTGGCACTCTCGGTCGCCCAGCAGCGTCGAGCAGCGACCCCACTGGCCGACGATCCCGGTCCGATCGAGCACGTGCTTCGGGCGATCGGCGATCCACAGCGACTCCTCCAGGCTCATCAACAGGCCCTGCAAACCGCGGAGCAATTGCACCGCAAGGCAAACGATCAATTGCTCCGTTTGCATGGTTTCAACGGTTCACTTGAACGAGCTGACCGCCTGATTCCGCCCACCAGGGGTCAAGTCCGGGTGGAGATTGATGAAAGGGATAGGGCGGAAAAGCGGCTCGTGGAAGCTGAGCAGAATCGCCAAAAGCTGTCCCGCGAGCACGCCGCCGCCGTCCGCCGCCTCAAGACACACGAACGAGGCGGACCGCTGCCCAGTCACGAGTCGCTCCATACGCTCCGATTGCGCCGTGACGACACGATTGCGCAAATTGCTGATGAAGCCGAGAACGGTCGATCGATTGACGTATCCCTACCACGGGCCCTCCAAACTTTGGTCCACCAGGCTGATGATTTGGCGGATCAACTACACCGCGAGCACGATCGCGTGCTTAGACAACAGAGCGATGAGAACGATGTTCGCTCGCTGGCCGAGCAATTGCGCGAAGCCGAGCTCTTGGTTCAGATGGCGACGCAAGGGGTGACTCAATCGCTCGACCGATGGTGCCAGTTCTGGATCGAGCGCGGGATCGAGGCCGCCGACCCTGAAACGATGCTCGAGTTCCTGGGACAGCATCAGGCGCTCCGCGAAACCGTCGAACAGTGGCGGATGCGCACCGCGGAGGCTGAGGTGCGGAGTGCTGAGCTAGCCGAAGCGAGACGACTGCTAAAGCAATCGTTGGATCAATGTCCTCTGCCGACGCAGGGAGGCCCTCCGGTGCCGCAAGTGGCATCATCATGGCTCACAGGCCACAGCGACTCGACCCAGTCCAGTGCGTTTCTGGATGACCTCATCGTCCTTCGAGAGGTTGCCGTGGGACGCCTCGAGGCCTTGGTGACGCTCCGGAGAAATCGCCAGGATCAAGAAAATCAGATTGAGTCGCTAACGACGCAAGGGATTGAAGCGAATGCCAAACTACGGCGCTGTCATGAGGAACTGGAAAGCTGGCAGGCCCAGTGGAATAACGCCGTCCTACCGCTATCGCGGTTCTCATCGGTTTCCCCTCAATCGATCGATTCGATCTTGAGAACGGTTGATGAAATGGATCTCGCCCGACACGATCGGTCCGCGCTGCACCTGCGTCTCGAGGAACTCCAGCGCGAGGCACAACGATACGAGGGCGACGCGCGAAAGACCGCCGAGCGGCTAGGTGATGCGTTTGCGATCGACACGCTTGGCGAAGCGGTTGAACGGTGGGTCCATGAGTCACAGCGACAACGCGAAGATGAGAAACAGAAGCGTTCGCTGACGGCACAGCTTCGTCAGGCAATCGAATCCCTCCGTCAGGCAGATGATGAAGTCCGAGTGATCGACCTGCAACTGCAGGAAATGTGCGTGGAAGCAGGTTGCACCTGTATCAGCGAGCTCCCTGAGATCGAAC
>JBGTCJ010000015.1:0-1829 GCA_041748895.1 Pirellulaceae bacterium | reverse complement strand
GCCGCGCGGCATCGCGCCGCGGAGCAACACGACCGGGGTTTAGGCCACGGACCATCCCTTTCCATGGCCTCCGAAGACTTGCGAGACGATGTCAAGTTCACCGAATTGGTCGGTACGACGCTGGGCAATCTGCGTCAAGGTCGAGCGCTGCAGCGACAACAGGTCGAGATGCAGCGTTTTTTTGCACCGGTGGTGATGCGGGCACTCGCCGGGCGCGACCCCGAGGAGGTGCTCAAGCCTCGCGAAGCCGAGGTCTCGGTGATCTTCTGCGATCTGCGCGGGTTCACCCGGCAGAGCGAGGAGGCGGGAGGCCAATTGCTCGATCTGCTGCGACGCGTCAGCCAGGCACTGGGCGTGATGACGGGAGAAATCCTGCGTTGCGGCGGTGTCGTGGGCGATTTTCATGGCGATGCCGCGATGGGTTTCTGGGGATGGCCGCTCGATCAACGCGACGCCGTGGCGAGAGCGGCGAAAGCCGCATTGGCGATTCGCGCGGCCTTCCATGGCGACCAGACATCCGCCCTGCACGGATTTCGGTGCGGCATCGGTTTGGCGACCGGGCGCGCGGTCGCCGGGCGGATCGGGACGGTCGATCAGGTCAAGGTCACCGCCTTTGGCCCGGTTGTGAATTTGGCCAGCCGACTCGAGGGGATGACCAAGTTGCTGGGGGCCGAGGTGCTCGTGGATGAAGCTTCGGCGGGGTGGATTCGAACCTCCGATAACCGTGATACGATGCGGGTCAGGCGTCTAGCCCGAGTTCGCCCGGCCGGGTTCCGCGCGGCAATCGAAGTCAGCCAGTTGCTCCCGCCGCAGGGTCAACCGGGCTCGCCCAGCGAAAGCGACGTGGTGGCGTACGAAACAGCCCTCGAACTCTGGCTCGATGGCCGCTGGGACGACGCGCTCAATCAGTTGCATCGCGTCTCGGTCGAGGATCGAGCCAAGGACTTTTTGACCGCGACCATCCTCCGGCACGGGCGAAGGCCGCCCCCAGACTGGGACGGCGTGATCGACATCGCCAAAGGCTGAATGAATTCGCGGGTGGCTTCGGCGGCGGCGCACCGCCCAAGCCGATCAACCAAAGGGAACACCATGACGACAAGCGCTGCCAGCCGATCGACATCGCCTGATGAGGCGACCTCCGTGCAAATGCTTCGGGCCGCGATCGGCCAAGTCGAATTCGCGAGGCAGTACACGCTCGAATTGCTCGCTGCGACGCCTCAGACGCGATGGTTCGAGACGCCCGAAGGGGCACCGACGCACATCGCCTGGCAGGTCGGACACTTGGCCGTTAGCCAGTATGGGCTGCTCCTGTTCCGATTGCACGGCCGACGTGAAGGTGACTCCGATCTGATGCCGGGACGGTTCCGCAAAGCGTTCGGGCGTTCCTCCGACCCGACGGCCGCGGCGGCTCAGGCACACACGGCCGATGAGCTCTTGAGCCGTTTGGCGAAGATTCATGAGACGGCGGTCGCGGGGCTCGCCGATCTTCATGGTGCGACGCTGATGGAAGCGGTCGAAATGCCCTACGCCGTCTATCCGACCAAATTGGGAGCAATTCTATTTTGCCCGCTGCATGAATCACTACACGCCGGACAGATCGGTTTGATCCGGCGACAATTGGGTTTGCCGCCCATCCGGTAATCCAAGCCTGTCCGGTAATCCAATCGCGTATGCGAATCCTAAGCCAATAAGAGTGACGATGAGTTCGACGATCGAAACCGTGAATCAGTCGATCTACGACCACCCCAAATATTACGATTTGGTATTCGGTGCCGACTGCGCGGCGGAACTCAAGTTCATTCTCGATTGTGGTTCGACCTACGCCTCGG
>JBGTCJ010000014.1:0-2303 GCA_041748895.1 Pirellulaceae bacterium | reverse complement strand
TTTGCCGGTGCGGATGAACCACTATGCGGCGATCGCCCGGCAGATCCGTGATGTTTTTGCCCGCTACACACCGCTGGTCGAGCCGTTATCGCTGGATGAAGCGTTCCTCGATGTAAGCCATTGTGAGGATCTGTTCGGCAGCCCTGCGCAGATCGCACGCCGAATCAAACAGGAGATCCTCGACGAGACACGTCTGATCGCTTCGGTCGGTGTCGCTCCGAACAAGTTCCTCGCCAAGATCGCCAGCGACCTGGAGAAGCCGGACGCTCTGGTGGTTGTCGACCCCGAGCGAGTCGCTGAGTTTTTGGACCCGCTGCCAGTCGGACGAATCTGGGGAGTGGGAAAGGTGACCGCGAGCGTAATGCACCGGATCGGGGTCGTGACGATTGGCCAGCTACGTTCGATTTCGATCGATTGTCTGCGTCAGAACTTCGGCGACGCAGGCGACCACTTCTGGCGATTGGCCCGCGGGATCGATCACCGCAAGGTCATCCCGGACCGTCAAGCCAAATCGCTATCGCATGAGAAGACCTTCGAGAAAGACGTCACCGACCTTGAATCGCTGCGGAACCGATTGTGGGAACTGACCGAGCAGGTCGCGCGGCGATTGCGACGGACCGGCCAATACGGCCGCACGGTTCAAATCAAATTGCGATTCGCTGACTTCCGTACGATCACTCGCTCGAGGACCCTGCCGCAGCCCAGCGACATCACAGCGGATTTCTGGCGGCCGACCCGAGAGCTGTTGGAATCCGCGTTGCGGTCAAGCAGGATAATTCAAGGCATTCGCCTGGTCGGAATGGGCATCAGCGGGCTAGCCGAGCCACTACCCGTGCAGCAGTACCTTTTCGACGACCCCGCAACCGCCCAGCACGAGCGACAACGTCAACTCGATCGGGTCACCGACACCATCCACACCCGCTTCGGAGCGACAGCCATCACCCGAGCCACAAGCCTCGCCGCATCAGGACGAACGGTCCATGATTCCGAATAGCCCGGCAGCCTAAATCCGAAGTGACGCCAATGCGTCGGACTGAATTGAATTCTCGCCGTTCGACTGCGCGCTCCGTTTGTCCTGTGCGCTCCAGCGTGTGTCACGCAGCCGCTAAGCCCAGAGAAATCGATTGTCAGACGACCGAAGGTGACTTCGCACTGACGTCTGGTGGTAACGCCGGTGGCAACATCTCCGCCCGTCGGGTCACCCCAGCAAACGTAGCCCCAGCCGAAATTGGCATTTAGCGGGAAAACGAAGGAAGCGGCATACACCCGGCAGGATTCGAACCTGCAACCCTCGGTTCCGAAGACCGATGCGCTATCCAATTGTGCCACGGGTGCGAGCGCCGAATTGTAACGCTTCTCGAAAAAGCGTCCACAGGGGGAAAGCCGCTCACTGGACCAACCCCCCTGCCCTAGGACTCCTCTTCGTTGAGATAGTCGATCAGGACTCGAAGACGTCCGAGATTGCGGCGGTCGAAGTGGAAGATCAGGCGCGGAAGCTCGTCAATCTCGTCCTCGCCTGCTTCCTCCTCCAGGGGGCCCGTTTGCTCAAACTGGCCATCGACAAGTATGTCGGAAAAGTTGGCGTTGACTTCGTCCAAACGCGCTTCGCTGAGCGATTCCTTCAGTCGAAATACCAGCCGATTCCGGATGTACCGGCTCGAGTGATAGACGCGGTAGAAACCCAGCACTTCATCGACCGCTTGTTCGACATTGTCCGTGATTCGATAAAGGGAAACGTCAGCAGGGCTGATCATCCGTGCGTTGAGCAAATGCTTCTCAAAAAACTTGCCGAGGTCCTGCCAATAGCTGCCGCCAGGATGATCGAGCATCACCACCGGCATGATGGTCTGCTTTCCGGTTTGGATCAGCGTGAGCGTCTCGAGCATTTCGTCGAGTGTGCCGAAGCCTCCGGGTGATCCGACGACCGCGCTGCATTCCTTGACAAACATCAACTTGCGCGTGAAGAAGTACTTGAGCGTGACTAGCTTGGGATCTCCATCGATATAGTCGTTCGCACGTTGCTCGAATGGCAACATGATGTTGAGGCCCATCGAGGCCTCGCGTCCGGCGCCCTTGTTCCCCGCCTCCATGATTCCGCCTCCGGCACCGGTGATTACCATCCACCCATGCGAGGCCATGACGCGAGCGAATTTTTCCGCCGACTGGTAGTCCGGATGAACGGGTGTCGTCCGCGCCGACCCAAAAATCGTTACCTTGCGGCGACGTCGATACGGACGAAAAACCTTGAACGCGTAACGTAAGTCCCGGAGCGTTCGCGACAACAGCTTGAGGTCACCCCGCGC
>JBGTCJ010000013.1:0-3592 GCA_041748895.1 Pirellulaceae bacterium | reverse complement strand
CCTTTTTAGCCACCGATTCTTGATCCTCCGTGGTCAAAACGGTCACGACATCGGTCTCGGCCAAATCACTCAGCAACGTTTCGGGATGTCCCAAAGCCGATACCAATTGCCGAGTCGAAACGACACCGCGCAGTTGGCTATCTTCGCCAACGATGTACAGGTAGTAGATCGTCTCCAGATACTCCGACTGCTTGCCCAGCTCATCCAAGGCCTGGCGCACCGTCAGATTCTCCTCCAACCGAGCGACCTCCGTCGTCATCAACGCCCCGGCAGTCCCTTCCGGGTAAGCCCTCAATCGCTGAATGTCGCGACGGTCGGCTGCCGGGAGCAGCGGGAGAATTTCGTCGACTCGAGCCTCAGGCAACTCATGCAGTAAGTCGACGCGATCGTCCGCCGCCAATTCCTCGATCAGCTCGGCGACCTGAGAAGCATCGGTATCCGCGAGGATCGACACTTGGCGATCAAAATCGAAGTGTCCGAAGATCTCGGCTCGCCGAGGAATGTCCGCGTGAAGCAGGACATCCCACGCCTCGGAGTTGCTCAGCCCCTCCATGAATTCCGCGGTCCGTCCCGCGTTCAATGTTTCAACGAACTCCCTGAGCTCAGCCGAGTTGTGATCGGCGAGCATTTCGCGGAGTTCGGGGAGCAGTAGCGTGTTGACCATCGAGTCAAAGAGACCGTTTGGGAAACCGTGTCAATCTAGTCGCTCGACCTGATTTTCAACAGGCCATCGATAAGCTGCGTAGGGTCGATCGCTGGTATCAAACCATATTCCGAGCTGTTAAAATATCGGGGTCCACAAGGGACGTCCCGCCCCACACAGCCTTTCCACCCCTCCAACCGGCTGCTGAACCACGTTCGACATAGCGTTCGTTTCGCTAGTCTTGCCCAAAGTGTGTGAAGTCTGTCATGCGTGCATCGTTTCAAAGCTTTCTGCTACTGCTTGCGATATCGCTGGCGACTTGCCAGTCGCCGACTCGCGGCGGCGATGGTCGATCCACGGACACACCTGATTTGAGCGAGGTG
The DNA here is from genome assembly GCA_041748895.1 of Pirellulaceae bacterium. Lineage (GTDB taxonomy): Bacteria > Planctomycetota > Planctomycetia > Pirellulales > Pirellulaceae > UBA6163. The sequence continues at coordinate 2,566 of JBGTCJ010000013.1, read as the reverse complement.
TCGAAAACCGACGAGATCCGATTGATGCTACGGACGCATTGTTTGGACTGTCACGGTGACGGGGCAGACGAGGGCGGATTTGAGCTCGAGCGTTTGGATAATGACTCGTCGATGGTGAATGATTTCGATCTCTGGCAAACCATTCGTCGTCGTATCCACGACATGGAGATGCCACCAGCTTCCTCGGCCGCGATCGAGGATTTGGATCGGCAAATGCTGTTGGATTGGATGGACGATTCGATCCGTCAGGCCGCGTGTGACCCTTCGATTGTCCCCCCGTCCTCACCGCTCCGTCGTCTAACCCGAAGCGAGTACCGGAACACGATTCGTGACCTTTTGGGGATTCACATTGACGCTTCGCAAGCATTACCCAGTGAAGGTTCAGGTGGGGAGGGATTCGACAATGCGTCCGAAGTTCTCCTCATCTCGCCGCTCCATGCAGAAAAATACTTGGACGCCGCAAAATTCGCGCTGGAGTATGCGGCGCGCGACGACCGGGCTCGCGCGGGACTGCTCGCCGGGTCAGACCTAGGGCGACAGGACGGGTCCGATAAGTCACCGAGTGACAGCAGTCGGGGGAATCATGTCAACACGGCCCGAGAGACGCTGAGTCGTTTTGTCAGCCGAGCTTACCGGCGTCCCGTAGGGCCCAAAGACGTCGATCCGCTTGTTCGCCTCTACCGAAATGCCCGAGAAACCGGTGCGTCGTTCGAATCCGCCTGCTTCTACGCAATGCAGGCCGCTTTGATCTCGCCCCACTTCCTGTTCCGTGTCGAGCGTGGGGTCGATGGCGTAACGCAAGGTCCGCTAAGCGATCACGAATTGGCTGTCCGACTGAGTTACTTCTTGTGGGAATCGATGCCCGATGAAGCGCTGAGAGAGGTGGCGGATGCGGGTGAACTTAAAAATCCAGAACGATTGCGCGAGCAAACGGTGCGGATGCTTCAGGATGGTCGGCTGCGAGACGCCGCGTTGTCGTTCACGAGCCAGTGGCTCGGAACGGCCGAGTTGGGGAGGACGATTTTTCCTGACCCCGAGCTGTATCCGTGGATTGACGAGCCGGTGCGGGCCGTCATGAGAGACCAACCGGGTTATGTGTTTGATGAGATCCTCCGGACCGACGCCTCTCTGCTGGAATTGATCGACTCCAAATGGACATTTTTGAATACGGATTTGCTCAAGGTCTACTCGCTTTCGGGCAAGGATTTTGAGGAAAACATTCGACAGCGGTTGGTTCGGGTGACTTTACCGCAAGGCAATGTCCACGGAAGTTTGCTTGCTATGTCGGCCGTGATGGCGGTCGCGTCCTATCCGAAACGAACCAGCCCCGTGCTGCGTGGGGCGTGGGTACTCGACAACCTTTTGGGAAGTCCACCGCCACCGCCTCCCGCCGATGTTCCTGAACTTGACGAAGCGAAGATCGCTACGGGGGGTATGACACTTCGCGAGCAGTTCGAAATCCATCGCTCCAATCCGACCTGCGCGTCGTGCCACGATCGACTCGATCCGATCGGATTCGCACTTGAGAATCTTGATATGATTGGCCGATGGCGAACCGAGGATGCGGGCGGTGTGATTGATGCTTCGGCGACGCTCCCCAACGGGACAGCGATTGATGGAATTGAAGGTTTGAAACAATACCTGATGTCCAATCGCGATGCGTTCGTCGAGCAGTTGGCCCGCAAGTTACTTGGGTTTGCTTTGGGTCGTGGACTCGAGGCCGCGGATTTCTGCGCGCTCGACCATATTGTGGAGCGAGTACGCCAATCCGAGTACCGATCGCACGAGTTGATTTTGGCTATTGTTGAGAGTGAACCGTTTCTGAAAAAGCGCTGAAGGCTTGAAGCCGAGTACCGAACCATGAATTTCTCCCTTTCACGCCGATCACTCATCCGTGGCACTGGCGTCGCCCTAGCTCTACCCTGGTTGGAAGCAATGGGGTCGCGTTTGGCACGCGGCGGCGAAACGACGGCGGTGAGCGGCCCGCCCGTGCGATTCGCTGCACTCTACATGCCCAATGGCGTTCGTGCCGACACCTGGACTCCGGAGCAAGACGGTTTCGATTGGGAGCCATCGCCCACGCTCCAGCCGCTTAGTGATTTGCGGAAAGACGTTTCGGTTTTGTCGGGCTTATGGCACGAGGCGACGCGTACGGGAGACGGCCACTATGTCAAAACAGGCGGCTGGCTGACCGGCACGAAGATCACCAAGACGGCCGGCGTCGATCTCAATTGCGGTGGTGTCTCGATGGACCAAATGGTCGCAAAGAGATTGGGTGAGGTGACGCCGCTGGCTTCGATGGAATTGGGCAACGAGCCCGTCAGCAAAGGTGTGGACGGCGTGGTCGGCTACACCCGTGTTTATGGTGCCCACGTGTCGTGGAGGAGTCCGACGCAGCCGCTCGCCAAGGAAATCAATCCTCGATTGGCCTTTGATCGAATGGTCCGCGCGGCAAGCGGTGGTGAAACTCCGCGGGCTGATCGATCGCTGTTGGATCACGTTCGTCAGGACGCCAAACGCCTGCGTCGTCAATTGGGCTCGGGCGACCGATATCGCATGGATGAGT
>JBGTCJ010000012.1:0-5823 GCA_041748895.1 Pirellulaceae bacterium | reverse complement strand
GCGCTGCGCGGCGTGCGACGGTAACGGCGCCAACAAACTCGAGATGGATTTCCTCGCCGACGTTTGGGTCACCTGCCCCGTTTGTGCCGGCAAACGCTACAACCGCGAAACGCTTGCGGTCCAGTTCAAGCGGCACTCGATCGCCGACGTCCTCGATCTTGACATCTCCGAAGCCTTCAAGCTGTTCGAGAACATCCCCAAAATCGCTGAGAAACTTCAAACCCTGATCGATGTCGGGCTGGAGTACCTCAAACTCGGTCAGCCTTCGCCAACGCTCTCCGGCGGTGAGGCCCAGCGGATCAAATTGTCGCGCGAATTGAGCAAGCGTGCGACGGGTCGCACGCTTTATGTGCTCGATGAACCGACCACGGGATTGCATTTTGCCGATATTCAACTGCTGCTCAATGTGCTCCATGATCTCGCCAATCGTGGGAACACGATGGTGATCGTCGAGCACAACCTCGATGTGATCAAAACCGCGGATTGGGTGATCGACCTCGGACCCGACGGTGGCGAGGGCGGCGGTCGAATTGTTGCGACGGGGACGCCTGCGGAAATCGCGAAGGTCCCGTCGAGCTACACGGGCGCGGCATTGTTGAAGGTGCTTCATCGCGCCGCTCATCGCGCGACCGACGCGCCGACTGCCAAACGCCTACCGCACATGTCGTCGGAGGCCGCACGAACTCATGTCGTCGTTGAAGGCGCCACGCAGCACAACCTCCGTGGCGTCAATGTCGCGATCCCGCGCGACCAGATGACCGTCTTTTGCGGCCCCAGCGGCAGCGGCAAATCGTCACTCGCCATGCACACGATCTATGCCGAGGGCCAGCGGCGCTATGTCGAATCTCTCTCGTCTTACGCCCGTCAATTTATCGGACAGGTCCAAAAGCCGCGTGCCGAAAGGATCGATGGGCTCTCCCCAGCCATCGCGCTGGAGCAAAAGAACGTCGGTCACAGTCCCCGCAGCACGGTCGGGACCGTGACCGAGATTTACGATTACCTCCGTATTCTGATGGCCCGTCTCGGGACAATGCATTGCCCCAAGTGCCAGACGCCGGTGGGCACGCAGACGCCCGACGAGATTGTCGACAAGGTGATGGCGATGCCCGAGGGATCGCGTCTGTTGCTGCTGGCCCCAATCGAGTTTGCGATGGGAGAGGATCCCGCAGACCGCTGGAAATCGCTCCGCGCCGGAGGTTACCAACGCGTGCGGATCGACGGAAAGACGCATGGCATGGACAGCCCGCTGCCGTCGGACCCGCGCTTCCGACATCGAGTCGAGGTCGTCGTGGATCGCGTGATCATCCGCGAAAACGAACGGAGCCGCGTTAGCGACAGTGTTGAACAAGCGTTATCGATCAGTGGTGGAGTGCTCGATGTGGCGATCGCGACCGAGGATCGCGAAGAGCCGCAGTGGGATCAGATTCGCCACAGCCAACACTTGGTTTGCGGATCCTGCAATCGATCGTTTCCGATGCTGACTCCACACCACTTCTCGTTCAACAGCGCCGTCGGTTGGTGCCCGCAGTGTGATGGTCTGGGCACGCAGCGTGGGACCAACCCCGCGGCGCTGTTGCGTTCACCGGCGGATTCACTGCTGGACGGTGCGGCGCTGCTTTGGCCAGGCGTGGACCAGCCGATTTCGCGCGCGATGCTTCGTGCCCTGCGGCGGCAAACGGGTCTTCCGATCGATGTGCCGATCGAACTCATGACGGTCTCACAGCGGCGCGTGCTCTACCATGGAACCGGTGAAACCTGGGTCGAAGTTCGCCAAGTCGATTTCGATCCGTCGGACCGATCGGCGCTTGGCGATGGTGACGGCGTCGTGTTTCGCTTCCAGTTCAAGGGGTTTTACCCGGCGCTCGACGAGGCGGCCCGGCTGACGCCCAATCTCCGCAATAAACTCGACGTCTACGTCGATGAGATCGATTGTTCATCCTGCGATGGTTCCCGCCTTCGCGACGATGCCGGGGCGGTTCGCTACCGAAACATGACCATCGCCGACTACGTACAATTGCCGCTGGGACGACTCGGTGAAGCCGTGAGGGGCTGGAAACTCGACGCTCGCGAGCGCAAGATCGCCGGTGAACTGGTTCGTGAGATTCAGTCACGCGTGGGGTTTTTGGTCGACGTCGGACTCGAATACTTAACCTTGGCAAGGGGCGCTGCGACCCTGTCCGGCGGCGAGTCCCAACGGATTCGCCTCGCCTCGCAACTTGGCAGTGGCCTGTGCGGCGTGCTTTACGTTCTCGATGAACCAACGATCGGCTTGCACCCTCGCGATAACGACCGATTGATTGGAGCGCTGCATCGGCTTCGCGATCTCGGCAACACACTGCTAGTGGTCGAGCACGATCGCGACGTGATCGCGGCCAGCGACTACCTCTGCGATTTTGGACCCGAGGCCGGACGTGGCGGTGGCAAGATCGTCGCGAAGGGGCATCCCAACAGAATTGTGCCACGGGGCGACTCGGTCACCGCCGGATTCATCGACGGCAGTGAATCGATCGCGATTCCCCCGAGCCGGCGCGGCATCGTCGAGAAAAGTTCGCCGCGACGTTCCGGGTCTGGCCCCACGGAAGAAGTGGCGCCCACACAGTGGCTGACGGTGGTCGGCGCGCGCGAGCACAATCTCCGCTCGATCGACGTGCGGTTTCCACTTGGCAAACTCATCGCCGTCACGGGCCCCAGCGGAAGCGGCAAGAGCTCCCTGGTCAATGGCATTCTCTACCCGGCGCTGGCCCGTCGACTGCATCGGGCCCGAGTTCGCCCCGGACGTCACGAAAAGATTGACGGCTTGCGTTACATCGACAAAGTCATCCGGGTGGACCAATCTCCCTTGGGCAACACGCCCAGCAGCAACCCCGCAACCTACACGGGTGCGTTCGAACTGATTCGCCACGAGTTTGCGAGATTGCCCGAAGCTGCCGAGCGCCGGTTCACACCGCGGACGTTCAGTTTCAATGTCTCGGGAGGCCGATGCGACGCCTGCGAGGGGACGGGACGCCGGCGGATCGAAATGCACTTCCTCCCCGACGTTTGGGTCGAATGTGAGGATTGCGGCGGAAAGCGGTATCGCGACGAGGTACTCGAAGTTCGCCTGCACGGTCGCTCGATCAGTGAAGTGCTCGACATGCCGATTGGAGAAGCGACTGAGCTTTTTTCAGGACACAAACGCCTGAGCCACACGCTTCAGACCCTCTGCGACGTGGGCCTCGACTACGTGACGCTCGGCCAAAGCGCCCCGACGCTCTCAGGCGGCGAGGCGCAGCGGATCAAGCTAGCCGCCGAACTGGCCCGTCCCGATACCGGCCGCACGCTCTACCTGCTCGACGAACCCACAACCGGTTTGCACTTTCGAGACATTATCAAACTGATGAGCGTCTTGCAGCGGCTGGTGGCGATGGGAAACACGGTGATCGTGATCGAACACAACCTCGATGTCATCAAGTGCGCCGATTGGGTGATCGATATCGGCCCCGAGGCCGGCAGTCGCGGTGGGACTGTCGTCGTCGAGGGAACGCCCGAAACGGTTGCCCAGTATGGTCTCGATGTTCGCGCGGCAACGTTGTCAGCCACACAAAAAAGTGCCGATCGTCCGCCTCGAAGTTACACCGGAGAGTATCTCGCGTCCGCGCTCGGATTAGCGACCGAGCGAAAGGCGCCCGCTGTGGCTGCCGAAACGATCAAGCCCCGCAGGCGAGCCCAACCAGCCGCACGACCGGTCAGCAGTCCAGTTCCGCCAGCACGCGAAGCAAGCGATCCAGGCGATGCGGTCATCGATTCGGCGGCATCCCAGCCCTGGAAGCTACTGGGCCGCCGTTGGCATTCGCTCGGCCGTGGGTTTCCCAAGAACCAGAAGCCACAGTGGCCGCTCGAGCTCGCGGAGAAAGCGATTTCGCTACTCGAGTCGATCGCGGGCCAACAGGCGTTGACGTTCGACCAGCCCGACCGTGTGTGGGTCCGCCTCGACTCGGCACATGCTTCCCAGACGGCGAGCGTCGTCCGTGAAACGATCCACAACGATCGCAGCGGACAGTGGGCCGAAATCGAAACCAAGACGACCGATAGCGTGCGGCTTACCATCGCCGGGCCGATCTCCGCAATCGATCTGGACCTGCTCGAGCGTCTCAAGCTCGATGGGCCGATCGACCTCAGTGACGAGGCCCGAACCCGAATCACGCTCAATCTCACCGACCTCAAACAGGTTCGCAGCCGTAACCTAAAGACCTTCCTCAAAACCCATTGGCAGCGAGCCTCTCAGTCACACGAGGGCCATGCCAAATGACACTCTCAAGACAACGCAACGGCGCAAGCCGTGCTGCCTCTCAAGACAACGCAACGGCGCAAGCCGTGCGGCCAGGGATACGCAACGGCGCAAGCCGTGCGGCCTCAGCGATACGCACCGCCGCAAGCCGTGCGGCCGCACGAGCCTATGCCCAGATTTCCGTGCGATACTGAGTCAGCAGTCGCACCGCGTCACCAATTTCCTTGAATTGACGCTCGGGGTCCTCGGGTATCTCGCGCTCAATCGTGAGTGGACCGCTGTAGCCGATATCATGCAGCGTTTGAAGGTACTCGCGGATGTTGACATCGCCCTGTCCGAGCGGCACTTCACGTCCCCACGTGATGCCCGGTTGATCGCTCCAGGTTCCATCCTTGCAGTGCACGCTACGCACGAGCGGACCGAGTTGACGTAGCGCCTCGAGCGGTTCGCCGGTACCGTAGAGAATCATGTTCGCGGGGTCGAAATTGATGCGAAGGTTGTCGCGGCCGACATCCTCGATGAACTCGATCAGTGCCTCGGCCGTTTCCTGCCCCGTCTCGAGGTGTAAGAATTGGTCGTTGGCCATGCAGTGGTCGCAGAGCCGGCGAGTCACCTCGACGATTCCGGCGCGATCGGGCGCCGCCCGATCCTCGGGAACCACGCCGAGATGCAGTGCGACCGTGTCGCAACTCAGGTCCCGCGCAAAATCGCTGATTTCGATCATCTCGGCCAAGCGTTCGTCGCGAGTCGACGGAGGCACTAATCCGATCGTTCGCTCCACCGTCGGGATATCCGCGTAACTCTCTCCCTCAAACCCGCCAAATACGGCCGTCAAACTGATGTTCATCTGATCCATCTGGTCCCGTAGGCGACGCGACACCTCGGTGGTCCGCGAGGAACGCGCCGGCGCGTGCAACTGGATCGTCGGCACACCGATTCGCTGGATCACGTCCCAGGCGACTCCGAGACCGGCGTCTACGGAAGCAAACACACCAATCGGATTCATCATTTTCCTTTCGAAAACGGGCGGGTTATAGAGCGGCGAGGTGACTCGTTAGACCTGGCCTTTGATCGTGCGCTGGGCGACGACCCAGGCCTGTTCCAGGTGCTCAAGGTAGGCGGCGGGGTCGAGCAGGTCGCGCGGATCCTGGGGGATCATCTCGAAAAGCCAACCCTGATCGTAGGTCTCGACATTGATCACCGACGGGTCATCCAGTGCGACACGATTCAGCGCGACCAACTGCCCGGCGGTCGGCGCGTAGAGGTCGCTCTCCGCCTTCTTGCTCTCGATTGCGCCGATCAATTGGCGGCGGTCCAGGTCGACCGGGGGCTCTACCACCCAGTCAAGGAAATAGACGTCCTGAAGAAGCCGAACAGCGTAGGAGGTTAGCCCGAACCTCAAGCGACCGTCGCCTCCGTCGGGCGTTAGGCTCGCAGACGCCCACATGTGATGGGTGGTGTACCGCCGGTCCGTGGGAAACGTCGCTTCGAACTGGCCCATCATGAACACGAGCAGTTCGGCAGGCGACCCATCGGTGTGGCCGGGGCGGCCCGAC
>JBGTCJ010000011.1:0-2050 GCA_041748895.1 Pirellulaceae bacterium | reverse complement strand
TGTTCAGCCCCTGATGCATCTCGACCACGTCCCGCTGCTCATCGGCATGAATCACGTAACCTTCTCGTGAGTCCGCAATCACAATGTTGCAACCCTCGTAGCGAGTGCGATCGAGTTCCGTCTGTGCCTTGTCCAATGCCTTCCGGGCGCTCGAGCATCTCATCAGGTCCATCGCGAGTAACCCACGCGAACGCTGACCGAACAGCGGCATCACGGTCGCGCGATTGCAAATCCCGACGAAAAGCCCGCTTTGGTTCACACCAAGCCAAGAACCACCGGCTTTCTGGTCGATCCCGCACAGCACGCGCGGTTTGCCACTTTGAATCGAGGGCGAGAGGCAAGGTCGATCGTAATACTCCTCGCGATTGGCAGCCACCAGAATGGGGCTTTCGGGAACGAGCCGGTATTGAACAGCAATTAAGCACATCGCAGCCGCTTTCTTTCCAAAGATCAGTGAAGGAGGGTCTGGAGTGTCGCGGAAAAGACCGATCGCCTCGAAAGTTGCATCAACCCAACGTCGATACAGGCCGCATTCGGTGCCAATTACGACGTCGATCAATCTATCTCGAGTCCCGCCGAGACTACACCCCCTAACGGGTGGTTTTATGAAACTTTTGTCTCGTTTCGCCCACTCGCAGCCTGCCCAAAAGGTACATTGCGAAGGCGGAGAATCGGTCCAAAAGTTGCCATGAGACACGAAGATGATCAACCACCGATGGCGGCACGGCGCCACTTTTTTGACCCTGGCGATGTTCTGCACTGGTGCTGCAAGAGCGCCGCTCGAGGCTGAACAACCGGATACCTCAAACTCAGATCAGGGCGGCAGCGCGGAAGGCCAAATCGAGGACGGTTTCTCGTCGCTGTTCGATGGAAAGTGGCTCAGTGGATGGGAGGGCCCGGGTTATTGGTTTCGCGTCGAGCAGGGGAGCATCATTGCCGGGCGTGACGACCAAAAAATTCCTCACAACTTTTTCTTGGCGACGACACGCGAGTTCAGCGACTTTGACCTGCGTCTGCAGGTCAAAGCGATTGGAGACCGCTACAACGGGGGGATTCAATTTCGCTCGCGCCGCGTGGCGAACAGCGAAGAAGTCTCTGGCTACCAGGCTGACGTGGGCATGGTTACCGATGGCAGTACCGTCTGGGGAGCACTGTATGACGAATCGCGCCGACGAAAGATGCTTGCGACACCCGACCCCGATCTGATCGCGCGATTGCTTCACAAAGACGATTGGAACGATTACCGGATCGTTGCGGTCGGCCAGCGAATCGAACTGTTCATCAACGGCCAACGCGTCGTGGAATACGACGAACCCGATGACTCGATTCCCCGCGACGGGGTCATGGCATTGCAGATCCATTCGGGTCCCGCCAATGAGATTTGGTACCGACACCTGCGGATCAAGCCACTGTGAGGCGGATCGATTTCGTTTACTTCGACCTCGGCAACGTGCTGGCGTCGTTCGACGTACACAGGGCCTGCCGGAACGTGGCAAGGCGTTGGAACGTTGAACCCCAAAGGGTTCATTCGGGCCTCTGGGTCAGTGGTTTGCAGGATCGGTTCGAACACGGAGAGTTGTCAAGTGAATCGTTCGCGGAACAGGCGCGAGACGTCTTGGGCCTCTCCGCCGAGACCGCGCCGACGCAGGACCTGCTGCGTGAATTGAGCGATATGTTTGAGCCGATCGATGAGATGGCGGCTTTGGTCGACGCGGTCCGCGGCGTCGGTATCAAGCTCGGCATCCTGTCGAACACCTGCCCCGCCCACTGGCAATTTCTTCTCGACGAGGGATACCCGAGCCTGCGAGGGCCGTTCGATCAGTTGATCCTCAGCTACGAACACGGATCGATGAAGCCGGATCGACGTTTGTACGAGATCGCACGCGACTCAGCCGGCGTGGACCCCGGGTCGATCCTGTTCCTTGACGATCGCTTAGAGAACGTTGCTGCCGCGAAGTCGTGCGGCTGGCAGGCTCACCAATTCACTAGTCCGCACGTGGCGGTCAAACTGTTACGATGTCTGGGAGTAATCGGCTGAGCAGGAATTCGG
>JBGTCJ010000010.1:0-1942 GCA_041748895.1 Pirellulaceae bacterium | reverse complement strand
ATCCAATTGGTTGGCCAAAGCGTTGGCCGCAGCGATGTCGAGCGCTCGGGCACTGCTGTCGACGCCCACGACTCGGGTCGCGCCCGCGGCTGCGGCCACCAGAGCGAACCCGCCCACATAGCAGCAGACGTCGAGCACACTGCGTCCACGAAGGTAGCGGGCCGCGGCGGCATGGTTGACCCGTTGATCGAGATAGGTCCCCGTCTTTTGTCCCTCCAGAAGGTCCACCCGCCAGAGGAGTCCGTTTTGAGTGAACGTCACCTGATCCGTTGGCGCTGACCCCCGAACCCAAGCCTCGCACGGCTGCATCGCCTCGTTGGACGCCGTTTTCTCATCGATGCGGACACAGATGCCCCGTGGGGCAAGGGTTTGCTGCAGGTGGTCAAGGATCGCTTCACGGTAGGGGTGAATCACCGCGGCGGTGATCTGGACCGTGAGGTAGTCCACGTAGCGGTCGACGATTAACCCACTCAGACCATCGGCTTCGCTGAACACGAGCCGCTCGGCGCCCTGGGCGTCCATCGTTTCTGCGACGCGGCGCCGCGCGATCGCGCGGTCGATGCGAGAGAGAAACAAACTTGTTTCGATCGGAAGCTCGGGTATCCAACTGTACAGCCGCACCCGGAGTCTGCTTTTGGGGTTGATCAACCCCCGGGCGATCCAGCGGCCTTCCGAGTCGACCAGGTCGACGGGAGCGCCCAACTCAAGCGTCGCCCCGTCCTCTGCTAACGAGCTCAGATGCACCCAGGGGTGACGTGAGAGAAAGGGATATTGCCGCGCCGGCTTGATGGCAAGCGTCGCGACCGGAGGGGGGGAAGGATCGGTCATGCGGACCTTCGGGCTGTCAGGGATCAATGGATGGTCGAGACCAAAGGGTGGTCGAGCATCCCAAACGCGCGGAAATTGCCGATTGGCTGGAGTGGCAGTTTAGGCCTCGCCGGCTCGACCGCCACCCGCCCTGATTGACAGGGGGCAACGCCGATCCTAGCTTCGTGACTATTCTGTTTGCACGCGGTCAAGGATCGTTTGAATCGTCGGCAGACGGGTCAGTCATCGATTGAAGCGATCGATGGGGGTCAATCGAGTTTTATTGCCAGCAGAAAGGTCCAAGCAATGACGCATGTGGTCACGCAACCTTGCCAGGGTTGCAAGTATACGGATTGTGTAGTGGTTTGCCCCGTCGAATGTTTCTACGAAGGCGACCAAATGCTGTACATCCATCCTGAGGAGTGCATCGACTGCGAAGCTTGTGTACCCGAATGCCCGGTGGAGGCGATCTATCACGAGGACAATGTCCCCGAGGAGTGGAAGAGTTACATCGAACTCAACGCCGAGATGTCCGAGACGTGCGAAGTGATCACTGAGAAGAAAACCCCGTTGGCCGACCAGTAAGCGCTTTGGAGACGGACAATCTCTAATACCGAAGGTTTGGCGTGACGATGTGGATCACTCGTCACCGATGCGAAGCAGTTTGAGCGAGCGGTCGGCCGTGTCGATCTCGAACTTAAAATTCCCAAGAAAGCTCATCCCGAGCAGCGGCTCGGCGTTGACTGCCACGGCATCCAGCACGGCCGCATTGACTTGCTCCGCTTCGAATTGGCCAACTCGAACCCGTTCCAACCGGATGGCACGACCTGGAATTTCACGGCCATCTGCGAGCACCAGGCGTATTTGCGGTGCGTCGGCGGGCACGGTGACGCCCAGCCCGGCGGCAACGGTCGCAGGAAGGCTGATTAGCGTTGCCCCGCTGTCAACAACCATCCGCACACTCCGCTGTCCGATGGACACGTTGACAAAGAGTGACCCGTTTTCGATTTCCAACGGGATCGATTCGCTAAACACCTCCTGTTCGATCTGCTTGATTCGACGCTCCAAGGGACCAAGCATCGCGTCGATTTCGATCGTCGCCGGCGACTGATAGTTCGTCGCCAGGACCGTCAAG
>JBGTCJ010000009.1:0-3574 GCA_041748895.1 Pirellulaceae bacterium | reverse complement strand
GGTCAAGTTCATCGGCGACCACAAGAACAAGCCGTTCTTCGCCTACCTGCCGTTCCTCGCCGTCCACACGCCGATCCGCGCCCGCGCCGATCTCGTGGCCAAGTACGATGCGAAAGCCAAGGCCGCGCCGGCGGATTCGTGGGGGCGCGAGGGGGCGAACAAAGTCCGCCTGGTGCAAAACGTCCCGACATACGCCGCGATGCTCGAACAGCTAGATAGCGGCATTGGCCGCGTGGTCGCGGCGCTGAAAGAGAATGGTTTGGAGGAGAACACTGTCGTCATTTTCACCTCCGACAACGGCGGGTTGTCCACGTCGGAGGGGTGGCCCACGTCGAACCTGCCGCTACGCGGCGGCAAGGGACGACAATGGGAAGGCGGGATCCGTGAGCCCTACTACATTCTCGTCCCTGGCCTGACCGACGCGGAGGAAGCGACGAAGTCCGGACCGACCTCGAACACGCCCGTCACGGGCAGCGATTTTTTTCCGACGATTCTCGAACTGGCGAACCTTCCTCTGCGGCCGGAACAACATCTCGACGGCGTCAGTCTTCTGCCGTTGCTTCACGGCAAGACGATCCCCGAGAGGCCGCTCGTTTGGCACTACCCGCACTACGGCAATCAGGGCGGTGAGCCGAGCAGCATCTACCGCCAGGGACCGTGGAAACTGATTCACTATTACGAGGACTCTCGCGACGAACTGTATCACCTCCGCCGCGACCCCGGCGAGCAAAACGACGTCGCCCAAGAGCACCCCGAGCGGGTCAAGACGATGCGGCAGTCGTTGGAAAACTACTTGCAGTCGGTCGACGCGAAGTACCCCGAACCGGACCCGCGTTTCACTCAGCAGGCCGGAGATGCCAAACGCGATCGGGTTCGTGCCGAACTGCTTCCACGTCTCGAAAAGCAGCACGCCGAGTTCCTCGACCCCGATTTCCATCCCGGGAAAAATTGGTGGGGAAGTTCGTTATGGGTAGAGGATTGAACCCCGTAAGCGACCGGACCCGATCGGCCCATGGCCTTCTTCCAGTTCGACCGCTGTCCATCCGGAAAGCTCCCCAGCGGGAAAGCTCTCCGATTCAATCGCATTCCTACTGGAAGTAGGGGTGGTCACGATTGGCGCCGCTGAGAACGTAGGCGACCAGATCGCTGATTTCATCTCGTGTCAATCGGCCGAGCAACATCGTGGGCATCGCAGAGACCTTCGAAATCTCGAGGCTCTCGATTTCCTTTCGGTCGATCGTCACCCGTTGGTTCGGATTCGTCAGATCGGTGTTCAAAGTCACCGTATCCCCGCTGAGGTTAACGACAACACCGGTGTGAACCTGTCCCGCATCAGTCAGCACGACGACCGATGAAAACTGTTCATTGATCTCTTTGCTCGGATGAATGATTTGGTCGAGGAAATCCTTGACCGAGTACCTTCCGCCGGCGGTCGTCAGATCCGGGCCCGTCATGCCGCCCTCGTTCTTGAATCGGTGGCACGAATAGCACGCGGCCGCGCCGAACATTTTCCGGCCATTATCGAAGTCGCGACCCACAAGGTTCGACGAGACCTCAGCGGTCAACTGCTCGAGCGTCCAGTCGACCACCTCGCGTCCCGCAAATGCCTCCGCCATCGCCTCGAGCGTGGTCTTCTTTTCAGGGGTCCGCGCCAAAACTTCCGCCAACTCAACCGTTTCTTTTTCACTCAGTGTTGCCATCGCATCGGTGCGAATGAATTCGATGAACTTCTCAAAACTTGACCCGCCCGTGAAGTTCGTGGCCTTCAATAGCCACTCGAAGTACTCAGTTCGCAGTTCGTTGGTCCAGCCCGATGTCAACATTCGAAGCGATCGCGCGTACTCGATCTGCTCTTCCTGCGTCGGCGCTTGAGCGATCAACGCGAGCGCCTTTCGAGCAACGTTTGGCGACTGCAGGTAAACGAGTGTTTCGCAAAGCAACCAATCCATTTCTGGGTCCGCCGCGGGGAAGCGGGGATCGAATCGATCGACCAGTTTGGCGACGGTCGTGTCATCAAAGCGGCCGAATCGATTGAGCACGATCTGCAACGTCCGCAGCAGTGTCAATTGCTGCTCGCGATCGAGCGAATCCCAGGATATCCCCGTGATAGAGTCAATCAGTGCTGCACCCAATTCTTGATCAACCGGTGGCGTGTCCTCGGTTCGATGGGGTGGACACACGCCGCCCACTCGCGACAGCGCAAGCAGCGCCTCGACCTGAATCGTTGGATCGTTTTCGGACAGTGCCCGACTCGCCCAACCTTCGAGCGGCTGGTGCTCGACGGCGACCCTCGCCGCCCAGCGAATGAAGCGATCGGCGTGGTTGAGATAGGGCCACGCGGTGTCGATCGCCTGCGAGTCGTGCTTGCCATGGAAAGCCTCCAGACGGTGTCTCAGCGACGCTGCCTCGGTGACCATCGGCTGATGCTCAACCGGTGCGGTCGATTCGTCACCCGTGTACGTCACGCGATAGAGGCCCGACTGGACGCGGCGACCACCGATCGCAAAGTACATCGCGCCGTCACCGGGATGAATGATCGCATCGGTGATCGGCAACGGGGCGCCCGTCACGAACTCTTCCTTGGTCGCCCGGAACGTGGCACCATCGGGTTCGAGGTGCACGGCGTAGAGTTTGCCCCAGCTCCAATCGAGTGCGAAGAAAGCGTTTTGGTACTTCGCGGGAAATTTCGCGCCATACCCAAAGGTCGTTCCGGTTGGGCTTCCCGGTCCGATGTCGAGCGTCGCGGGAAGGTTGTCGGCGTAGAAAGGCGGACGTTTGCCAGCACCGTTTCTCCACCCGAATTCGGCCCCGCTGACGACATGGTTGATTCGCGTGGGTCGGTACCATGAGGTATTGAAGTCGTACTCCATGTCGGCGTCGAAGGTGAACAGTTCGCCGTCGCGATTGAACGAGGCGTCGAAGACATTGCGAAACCCGTTGGCAAAGGCTTCGAACTCGGTGCCATCGAGCGACACGCGGTAGATGATTCCGCCAGGGCCGAGCACATCGCGCATGAAACCCCGGCCGTCAGGCATTCGGGGCAGCAGGTGGTCTTCGCCCCAAACTTGGGGAACCGGCGAAGAATCCGTGATTTCGGTCATCTTGTGGCCGTTGCCGCAGACCAGGAACATTGATTTGCCATCGGGTGATGGAACCACGGCGTGAACGCCGTGATCGCCCTTCGCCTGAATCGCCCGAAGCAATTCGACTTTGTCGAGTTGATCGTCGCCGTTGCTATCGGTGATCCGATAGAGCCCGCTGGGGATCTTGGACTCGTAATCGTTGACGCCCACGTAGAGCGCGTCATGAGCCCAGACCATGCCGTTCACCGCACGGATTTCGGCGGGAACGACTTCGATCGTCGATGGGTCGAGCGGTTGGCCGGGGGCCGGAACCGCGAACCGATACAGCCCGCCATATTGATCGCTGACGATCAAGCGGCCGCGATTGTCCGTGCACAGATTGACCCACGAACCTTGATCCTCGCCCGGAACGCTGTAGAGCAATTCCACCTGAAAATCTTTGGCCGCCCGAATCCGGTCGATCGGTGTGGCCTTGTTCGCGCCGATCGCGG
>JBGTCJ010000008.1:0-3799 GCA_041748895.1 Pirellulaceae bacterium | reverse complement strand
CCGGTTTGAGTAAACAACCGGAGCGAGCCGGAAAGCACGCCGATTTGCCGCGTTTGAGCGGCAACTTCTCTGACAAACTTCTCTGACACGACGATTCCAATCGTCGTAAGTCCAGTACACCCCACTGGATTCGAACCAGTAACCTTCGGTTCCGTAGACCGATGCTCTATCCAATTGAGCTAGGGGTGCTTTTGGCTATGGATGGAATGGTTATCGCATTCAACGGCAACTCGCCGCAGATCTGCGGTTGACTCTCCATGCGTTGTCTTCGGTTCCCAACAGCTGTCGATTCTGAGCCAGTCGAATGACGAATGACCAAGCGGTCCAATCTTATCGCCCGAGCAATGACGTGCAAGGGGCGTGCGCGCGGTGGGAGCCTCGTCGCCGGCAACGACAATTAGACTTTCGTCGGCTGCGGCCGGCCGGTCGTTTGCCGGTAATATTCGATGCTTCGGCGCAACCCTTCCTCGACGGATACCCGCGGTTCGTAATGGAGCATTTGACGTGCCGCGGTGATGTCGGCCAGCGAGTCACGGACGTCGCCCGCTCGCGCCGGTTGGTGCGTCGGTTCGATCGGGAGATCGAGGATGTCCGAGAGCGACGTCAGCAGCTGCAAAAGTGTGGTGCTCGCGCCGCAGCCGATGTTGAAGACGCCGCCTGCTATTCCAGGGACTGTTGCGGCCAGCAGATTCGCATCGACCACATTGCCGACATAGACGAAATCTCGCGACTGATGACCGTCGCCGTAGATTACAGGAGGCTTACCCGAAAGAATCATCGAAACGAAGCGGGGAATCACCGCGCTGTACTCACTCGCGGGATCCTGGCGAGGTCCGAATACGTTGAAATACCGTAGCACGACGGTCTCGAGCCCGAAGCCGCGCCAGAAGGCTCGGCAGTACTGCTCCGCCGCCAGTTTGGCTGCCGCATAAGGCGAAAGCGGGTCGGTCGGGTCAGTCTCGCGTTTGGAGACGAACGGAGAGTTGCCGTAGGCGGCGCTCGTCGATGCCAAAATCAAACGACGGACCCCCTGCTGCTGCGATGACCGCAGAAGGTTGATGGTCGAGGTCGCACACCAAGCATGACAGAGTTCGGGTTCCCTCATGCTTCTGGGGACACTCGCCATCGCAGCGGCGTGAAACACGTAGTCGACACCACGCGTCGCCTCATTCACGACATGCGCGTCGGAGGCATCTCCGCGAATCAGCCGAACCGATGCGGAACTCGCATGGTCGCGTAGGTTTTCTTCGTAACCGGTGCTCAAGTTGTCCAGCACGCGAACGCTGGCACCCGCCGCGACCAGCGCATCGACCAAATGAGAACCGATGAACCCCGCACCACCGGTCACGAGGCAGGTGGTTCCGGGTAGGATTTCGGCGGCCATCGCGTCGAGGGGTGGTTGGGGCATGGCGTTTGGCGATTGAAAGAATAAAACTGAAGCCTGTGACACAGGCCACCCGGCGTTAAGGATAGGTCGCGGTGGGAACTCTCCCTACCCCCCAACCCGAAACGTTTGAGCATGGCGACGGCGACGCTATCGAACCGCGGCGCCGGAGAGCTCCCATGCGAATCCTTTTTCCGTTCATGCTTTGACGATCCTCGAGCGGCTTTCCGAATAAAAGTCTTCCGACTTGGTCCCACCTCTGCCCAATTCAACCCAGTTAGCACGTGTCCAAATCTGTAGTCACGACGGATATTCGCGGCCGAATGATCTTGATGGGAACGGGGACCAGCGTGGGCGTACCCGCGATCGGTTGTGGGTGTGACGTCTGCCAGGGCGGAGACCCTCGCAACCAGCGGACGCGATGTTCGGCGATCCTGGGTCTTCCCCTTGGGAACCTGTTGATTGACACGCCTCCCGATCTTCGAATGCAGCTGCTTCGCGAGCGGATCGGGATCGTGCACGCGGTGCTATTTACCCACGAGCACGCTGACCACATATTCGGACTCGACGATCTACGTCTCTTTCCTTTTTCGATTGGTGGCCCGGTCCCGCTGATTTGTCGCGAATCGGTCGAAGCTCGGATACGCCATTCGTTCGATTATGCGTTTCGAACCACGATGGAGACACATCAGGGGTCACGGCCGAGCCTGGCTTTCGAGCGGATTGACGATGCCCCGTTTGAAGTCCTAGGCGCCACCGTTGTACCGATCCCGCTGGGGCATGGTGAGCATTTTGAGGTGCTCGGGTTTCGAATCGGCAACGTCGCCTACTGCACCGACACGAACCGCATTTCGCGGAATAGTCTGGAACGATTGCAGGGGCTCGACACGCTGATCATCGACGCGCTTCGCTACACGCCGCACGTCACCCATTTCTGCGTCGACGAAGCATTGGAGATCGTGCGGAAGGTGAAACCCAGAAGGACGTTTTTGACGCACATGGCCCATGACATCGATTATCACACGGCGCTTCGGGCGCTGCCGCCGGGGGTCGAGCCTGGCTTCGATGGGTTGCAGATCGATCTGGTGTAGGTCGATCGGCGAGGAACCAGTTCGTTGGGGTAGCGCGGCTCACGTATTCGTTATCGTTGGGGCCGAACGACAACCTTCATTTGCGACGGGTCACCATCGTGCAGTCGCTTGAACCACTGCGGACCCTCATCGAGTGTGATTTGGGCGGTTACCAACGGTGCGACATTGATCAACCCGCGACTCATCAAGTCGATGCACTGCGGATACTCGCCGTTGCAGCCACAAGTTCCCTGCAGGCTGATTTCGCGAGTG
This sequence comes from Pirellulaceae bacterium, assembly GCA_041748895.1. Classification (GTDB taxonomy): domain Bacteria; phylum Planctomycetota; class Planctomycetia; order Pirellulales; family Pirellulaceae; genus UBA6163. The sequence continues at coordinate 1,072 of JBGTCJ010000008.1, read as the reverse complement.
ACCACGCTTTGTAGGGGAAATTCGATGCTCGGGGAGACATTGCCAACCAGGGTCACATGACCACCCTTGCGAACCGATTCGACGGCGGTTCGAACGGTGGCCGCCGCGCCGACGACCTCGAGCGCGATGTCAGCGCCCCGTCCACCGGTCAATTCCCGAACGGCGCGCGGGACATCGCATTGGTCGCTCCGCAGCACCTCGGTGGCGCCCAGTTCCTTGGCGACCTCAAGCCGGTTGTCGTTGATGTCGACGGCAATGATCCGCGAGGCCCCCGCCGCTCGCGCGGCCTGCAGGGTAAGCAGTCCGATCATACCCGCCCCAATGACAACCGCACTGTCACCCAGTAGAACCGGCGTGATGTTCAGCGCGTGGACGCCGACCGACACCGCCTCCACCAGCGCCGCGTGCTCAAAAGGCATGTCATCGGGAAGGTGATAAACGATTCGCCTCGGGACCGAGATGCGTTCGGCGAAGGCACCGTGTCGACGATACTCGCCGCAGGAGACGCCGAGTATGCGACGGTTGTTGCAAAGATTTTGCTTCCCGGCACGGCAGAACTCGCACTTTCCGCAAGAGACCATCGAGTCAAATGTCACTCGATCTCCCGGATTGAGGTCGTCGACGTCTGCCCCCACGCTGACCACGATTCCCGCTGCCTCGTGCCCCATGATCAGCGGTGGGATTCGCCGTCCTGTGCTGCCGTCGTAGCCGTGAATATCACTGCCACAGATGCCGCATGCCTCGACCTGAACCAGGACATCCTCATCGCCCATCTCCGGTTCGTCGACTTCCGTCACTTCCAGGTGTTGATATTCGGTGAGCAGGAGCGCTTTCATGGTCGGTGGCTTTCGGCAAGGAGATGACGCTGACGATGCAGGGACCCGCATTCTAGGCGGAAACGCGGATTGTGCCACAGGCGCGACTGGACGACTCCATCAATCCGTTGCGGTGACAAACCATGGCGGCGACAAAACGATCGCCCCATCAAGTATGTTGCTTGGCCAAAAGGTCTCGAATTTCTTCGAGCACCAGCACATCCGCTGGCTTGGCGGCTGGTTCGTTCACTTCCTGG
>JBGTCJ010000007.1:0-3132 GCA_041748895.1 Pirellulaceae bacterium | reverse complement strand
ACAATCGCCTGCGTCCCCAACGGATGAGCGACATGGTCGGGCAGAGCGACGTGATCGAACGCCTGCAAATCGCCATCGATGCGGCGAGGCGTCGGGGTGAACCGCTCGGGCACATTCTGTTTGATGGTCCGCCGGGGCTCGGAAAAACGACCTTCGCCACCGTGATCCCCGCGGAAATGGGGACGTCGGTCTTGGTCGCCAATGGTGCAGGCCTGCGAGCACCGAAGGACTTGATCCCTTACCTGACCAACCTCGAACGTGGTTCGGTGCTGTTCATCGACGAGATCCATCGGATCCCCAAGAGCGTTGAGGAGTACCTCTACACCGCGATGGAAGACTTTCGCATCGATATCGTGCTGGGTGAAGGTGTCAGCGCGCGGACGCTCAATCTCGCGCTCCAACCCTTCACGCTCATTGGTGCGACGACCCGTGCGGGTATGCTCAGTGGGCCACTCCGCGATCGCTTTCAAATTCGCGAACATCTCGGCTGGTACACGCATGGCGAGCTGTGCGAAATCGTCCTTCGCAACTCGGTCAAGCTCGCGGTTTCAATCGACGACGACTCGAGTGCCGTGATCGCGCACCGAAGTCGGAGTACGCCGCGCTTGGCGAACAATCGCCTGCTGTGGGTCCGGGATTACGCTCAAAGCCGCGCCGATGGTCATATCAATCCCGATGTCGCTGTCGCGGCACTCGAGATGATCGGGATCGACTTGCTCGGCTTGGACAAACAGGACCGTGGTTACCTCGACACACTACTTCGCGTCTTTTCCGGCGGCCCGACGGGATTGGAGGCGATCGCGCACACGATGAACGTCAGTGGTGATACGCTGGAGGACGAGGTCGAGCCCTTCTTGCTGCGGAGCGAATTGATTGTGCGAACTCGCCGTGGGAGGATCGCGACCGCAAAGGCGTTTGAGCACATGGGCGTTGCGGTCCGCTAGAGCCTTGTCATGAATCGTCTCCTCGGCCCACTTTCCCACGCCCTGCCGGCGACCCTCGGATTGGTCGCCGCAATGCCGATCATCCTCGGCTGCGGCGCTGCGGATCGCAGCAACCCGCCGACGCGATTGCGGATGGGTCACGTCTACGAGATCACCAGCCCGACTCATGCGTTTGGTGCCGCGCATCTGGGGCGACAACTCACACTTTCCGGCGTCGAACTTGACGTCACCGTGTTCCCCGCGGCTCAGCTCGGGAGTGAATCGGAGCTGCTCGAGCAACTCGTTGCGGGCGAAATCGATCTGGCGATCGCTGGACCTTCCTTTTTGGCGATGTGGCATCCGCCCTTGGGGACGTTCGACGCCGCTTACGCCTTTCGTGACCTTGAGCAGATGCTCGAGGTCGCTGGCAGCGCGGAGATCGCGCCACACTGGGAGGAACTGCGTCGTCGTTTCGGTGTGAGGGTGCTGGGCACTTGGGCCTACGGCGCACGGCACATCACCAGCAATCGTCCGATTCGGCATCCAGATGATCTCCGCGGGTTTCGGTTGCGAATGCCCGGTGCGGCGGTGTGGCAGGCCTCAGGCGCGGCGCTCGGTGCCAGCCCGATGCCGATGGCGTTTTCGGAAGTCTACATGGCGCTGCAACAGGGGATCGCCGACGGGCAGGAGAACCCGGTACCGGTCATCCAGTCGATGGGGTTCCACGAGGTCCAGCGTTACCTTTCACTCACCGGCCATATCCAATCGTCGATCCAAATCCTGATCAACGAACGCGTGTGGCAACGGCTCCGAGCCGATCAGCAGAACGCTTTGATGAAGTCGGTCGAAAGTCTGGGACACGATGTGCTCGTCGGTTTGCGACAGCAGGAACACGATTGGTTGGAGAGCTGGCGTGTCGATGGCACGATGCAAATCATCGATCAAGTCGATGTGGACGCGTTTCGAAACCGCGCACGAGATTACTTCGCGGAAGGTTTCCCGTTCAGTGAACTGTACCGAAAAATAACGGCGGATCCCCAACAACGTGCGGCGGCTTTACCGACCGCAGATGGAGCGGCACCATGAGCCAAGTCCCAACCCCTGGGGAGGTTTACCTGCCCCGACCGATCGTGACGACACCCCGACTGCGGCGACGGTACCAGCAATTGATGGGCGTCGAACGGGCGATCGCGATCGCCCTGTTGATCACGATTTTGCTAACGATGAGCGTACAAGTCGTCGCGCGATACGCCCTGCGGTCGCCGATACCGTGGAGTGAGGAGGTGGCAAGATTGGCCATGATCTGGTTGACGTTCATCGCATCGGCATTCGTCGCCGCCGAGCGCGGGCACATCGCTGTGGACTGTTTGACGACGCGTCTCAACCCGCGTTCCTCGCAGATGCTCGATCGTGTCACGGGGTTGGTCGTGTTGCTTTCCTGCTCGATGCTGATGATCGGAGGTTTGCGATTCGTGTGGCGCGTTTGGCCAGTCGGTTCGCCGAGCCTCTCGATCTCCATGAGTTGGTGGTACGGGGCGGCAACGGTAGGCCTTGCCCTGATGACATTGCACGCGGTGGTTCAAATTTTCGGCGGTGATCTCGAACGCCCGCCCGATGCCCGCCGCGACAGGTCCGACCCACTTGCTGACACGCTAGAGGCGGAAGGGTCGGGGCGATGACGCTGGTCGCGTTGATCGCCGCGATGGTTTTTTTGATCGCCATTCGCGTCCCGGTGGCGCACGCGATGCTATTGCCGTGCCTTCTTTACGTTTTCTTCTCCGAGGACATCACGCTCGGTGTCGCGCTCCAACGGACCGTGGCAGGCGTGAACAGCTTTCCGCTGCTCTCGGTTCCTCTGTTCATCATGACGGGCTACCTCACCAACGCAGCTGGGCTGGCCGATCGATTGTTTCGAATGCTACTGGCATTTTTCGGCAAAATCCCCGGCAGCCTCGGATACGTCAACGTTCTGAGCAGTGTCATGTTCTCGTGGATGAGTGGCGCCGCGATTGCGGATGCGGCGGGCTTGGGCGCCGTGCTCGTACCGGCCATGAAGAAACGCGGCTATGACGACGGGTTTTCCCTTGGGCTAACCGCAGCGTCTTCCATGATCGGACCGATCATGCCACCAAGCATCCCCGCGATCATTTTCGCTGTGACTGCCGGCGTTTCGGTCGGTGGCCTGTTCTTCGCAGGCGTGATACCCGCG
>JBGTCJ010000006.1:0-3445 GCA_041748895.1 Pirellulaceae bacterium | reverse complement strand
GAGGCGGCACGTTTGCAAATGCGGTACGCGATCCAGTCGCGGCGTTCGGCGGTCGCCCTTTGTGCCGATAGCGGAATGGGCAAAACTCTGTTGGCCGATACGCTGTGTGAAGATCTCAGTGAGCACGAGTCGCCCGTTGTTCGCATCGCCTTTCCTCATCTCAGCGGGTCGGAGCTGCTAGGTTACATCGCCGACGAGTTGGCGGGGGTGAGCGAATGGGGCCATGAACCGCCGCGGCTGACGCTTCGGCGGTTGACCGCGTTTCTCAAGCAGAACGTGTCGCGTGGCAAGCACGCGGTGATCGTCGTCGACGAGGCTCACCTGCTGACGCAGCCCGACCAACTCGAAACGCTTCGCCTGCTACTCAACCTGCATCGCGATCCCGCCCATGGCGAATCCGCACTGACGCTCGTGTTGATCGGCCAGATGACGCTGCTCACGGCGATTGAGCGGTCGCGATCGCTCGACGACCGGCTGTCGGCAAAATGCATCCTGCCGCGTTTCACCGCCGATCAGACCGCGCAGTACGTTCGCCAGCGGATTGCCGCCGTCGGAGGCCGAGACAGTGAGATCTTTACCAGCGAGACGCTCGACCTGCTGCACCAACGGTCGGGCGGTATTGCTCGGCGGATCAACCGGTTGGCAGACCTTTCGATGATGGTCGCCTACTCCGAAGAAGCCAGGGTTGTCGAGCCCAAGCACATCGACGGGGTCCATCAGGAACTCGTTGCGTCGGCGGCATGACGTCGGGCCGAAAAGTGAATTCCCTCGTCTTTACGGGGGCGTGAGGGTCCGCCAACATTGGCGCATGCACAATCACGCTGCCCACTCGCTCTGCCTTACCTCCGCGGCCGATCCGCGGATTCGCGCGGTTTCTCACACGGTTCGATCGGCAACGGTGGTTGATTTCGGTGTCGGAACCCCGGGGTCGCTCGAGGCCGGACTGCTGTTGTCGCGAATCTGCTTGGGCGACGCCGCGGAAGTTTCTATCGTTGCCGAGTCGTTCGATCTTTGCTCCACCGATTTGGCAGTCCTGGTCCGCACCGATCATCCGGTGCTTGCGTGTCTTGGCAGCCAGTACGCGGGCTGGCCGGTTGCCGTTGGCGAGTTCTTCGCGATGGGTAGCGGTCCGATGCGAATGGCACGAGGCCGTGAGGATGTGCTCGATCACCTGGGTCTAGCCGAGTCTCCCGAAGTTGTCGGTGGCGTGCTCGAGTGCAACGAAATCCCCCCGCCGATGGTCATCGACCACATCGCCGAACAATGCGGAGTGGAGACAAAGCAGTTAGCGATCGCCGTGGCGCCCTGCGGTTCAATCGCCGGTACGGTTCAGGTCATCGCACGAAGTGTCGAGACGGCGCTCCACAAGCTCCACGCACTTTCCTTTGACGTTCGCGCGATCATCTCGGCCGCCGGCGTTGCTCCCTTGGCTCCACCCGCCAAGCCAAGCGATGCGATCGGTGGAATCGGACGCACGAACGATTCGATCCTCTACGGTGGCCGGGTCACGTTGTGGGTGGATTGCGATCAGGAAGCTGTCGATGAGGTCGGTCCTTCGGTCCCGAGCGGTTCATCGAAGGACCACGGTCGTCCCTTCGCGAGCGTTTTCAAAGAATACGACTTTGATTTTTACCGTGTCGATCCACTGCTATTCAGTCCTGCCGTCGTCACGATCATCAACCGTCGCAGCGGAATCTCACGTCGCTTCGGTGAGATTCAGTCCGAAATCCTCCGCCAATCGTTTCTGTCATGACCCGATATCGATGGTTGGCTCTTGGACCATCCGAGGGTTGGCACGCCGATGAGCTCAGGCGGGCGGCAAAAGACCGCGACGGTGAACTGGTTTACGCGACCTACGAATCGCTTGCCGCGTCGGTCGACGGCGAGGGCGCTGGTGCATCGCGGTGCTCGGCTGGCGCGCTGACCGATTTCGATGCGGTCCTTTGCAGGACGATGCCGGCCGGCACGCTCGAACAGATCACTTTCCGGCTCGCTGTGCTGCATGCGGCCGAGTCGGCCGGCGTTGTGATCGTCAATCGGCCTCGAACGCTCGAGACCGCGATCGATAAGTACGCGACCCTCGTCCGCGTCGCTTCGCTCGGTTATGGCGTTCCGGCGACCGAGGTGGTCCAGTCTCGCGGTGAGGCGATGGCCGCATTCGATTCGCTCGGTGGCGACGTCGTCGTGAAGCCCATCTTCGGTGGTGAAGGGCGGGGCGTGATGCGAGTGACCGATCGACAACTCGCTTGGGTGACGTTCTCAACACTCGAACAATTGGGGGCCGCGATCTATGTCCAGCGGTTCGTGCCGCCGGGCGGACGCGACACGAGAATGTTGGTCATCGGCCGCGAGATTCTTGGCATCCGCCGAACCAACCCACGCGACTTCCGCACCAATGTCGCCGGCGGCGGGCACTGTCAACCGGTCGTGTTGAGCGAATCCAGTCGTGCCATGGCTCGAACGATCGCCGATTCGATGTCTCTGAGCATCGGATCGGTCGACCTACTCGATACGCTCGACGATTCGCCGGTGGTGGTCGAGGTCAATGCCGTCCCGGGATGGAAGGGAGCCCAAGCCTCTTTGTCGATCGACATTGCGGGATTGATGATCGATACTCTCTCAATGGCCACGACATGGAAAGGCGCCGCGTGAACGGTTGCCACCCCGCCGATGATCACGACGAACGTCCCCTGGCCGCGACGGGAGACGATTCGGATCTGCCGGCCGTTGGTTCGCTCGATGGCAATGTTGCAGCAAGGCTCAACCGATTCGCTCGGCGAGTGCCTGGCGGTATCGCGATCGCCGAGCCGCTGGGCAAATCCCGCGCTGACGGAGCTCGCGGCTACTCGTTGACGACTTTTAGGGAGCTGGACGAACAAAGCGACGCGATCGCCCGCGGATTGATCCACTGGGGAGTCCGTCCAGGAATGCGCGTGGCGATGTTGGTGCCATTTGGCGCGAACTTCATTCGGTTGACTTTCGCTTTGCTCAAGGCCGGCGTCGTCGTGATTTTGATCGACCCGGGTATCGGCAGAAAGCATTTGATCGATTGCCTCTCGGACAGCCGTCCCGATGGGTTTGTGGCAATCCCGATGGCGCAAGCGATTCGGTCATTGTTTCGTCGGCGGTTCCGTCAAGCCAAATGGAATGTGACCGTTGGAAAGCTCCCATGGACGCTGGGTCAAGTTCTGTGGGGTGGGAAGACGCTTGCAAACATCGCCGCCGGAGGGACCGGCTCGTCGATCGCGCTGCCCCGCGTGACTCAGGAATGCGACGCGGCGATCATTTTCACCAGCGGCAGCACGGGACCTCCCAAGGGTGTGGCGTATACCCACGGAACCTTCAACACCCAAGTCGAGCTGATCCAATCTCGTTACGACATTCGCCCCGGATCGCGAGACCTCGCCTGCTTTCCGCTGTTCGGTCTGTTCGACAACGTGATGGG
>JBGTCJ010000005.1:0-19248 GCA_041748895.1 Pirellulaceae bacterium | reverse complement strand
ATCCAAATCCAAAGCCGAAAAAACGTTCAAGATGCTCAAGCTGCATGGGAGCCAGTGGACCGAATATGAGTTCACCGAGGGGAAAGCGTCGCCCGTCGTCGTATCGACTAGTTTGGAAGCCGACGCATCCACACCGTCTCCCATCCCCGCGCCGAGCCCTGGTGACGGTGAGTCGCCCTACAGTTTCCTTAACGGGGCCAAGAGTCCATTCTTCAACACGCCCACGCCGTCGGATGCGATCGGGGCTGCTCCCGAAGGGGCGTTGAATAGCGAGGCCAAGGCACCCGCCAAGGGAGTTCAGTGAAGCATGGTTCGGAGCGAGAGTTCCGACTCACACTTTCCGTCGGTTTAGAGAAACGCATTGACCTACTGCTCGTCAGATTTTGAGGTTCGCCGAGGACCTGGTTTGATGTAGCGGTGCCTTTCGGATGGATCCGATCGGCCATAGCAAGGACGCACAAGCGATGAAAAAGACTCGTTCAATCCAATTCGTTTCGTCGCCTCGAACGCCTGGGCGGCTCTCGCGTCCAACGCTTGAGCGGCTCGGTGTGACACTCTTGGTCGCCAGCCTCTGCCTGTTTGGCGGATCGGCTGCGTACGCCCAGACCCTGACGGGGGCGACCAATCCTGCGGCGGTCAATTTTGATATCACTCAGCCGGCTCAGCGGCTGGACATGATCATCAAGAGCAGCCGATTGATCCGCTTGCCCGGCCGCATTCCCCGCTTCCAGGTTCACAACGAAGAGATCCTTTCGGCCACTCCGGTGTCCGAGAATCAAATTCAGATTTTTGCGAAGTTCACGGGTACAACGCAGCTCAACCTCTGGGACAGCGAGGACCGCCTCTACACGGTTGACGTCACCATCGCCGCCGACGCACGTGAAGTCGAAGGGATCCTCAGCGGCCAACTACCTTTTGCCAGCCTGCGGGTCACACCGGTCGCCGAGAGCGCCGTGATCTCCGGAATGGTGACCAGCGCCGACGACGTCGACCGCGCCGTTGCGATCACCGAACAGTTCTACAGCAAGGTCATCAACAACATTCGCGTGGTTGGCGTTCAGCAGGTCCTGTTGCATACCAAGATCATGGAGGTCTCTCGAACGAAGCTTCGGGATCTCGGAATCGACTGGGCGATCACATCCAACGACGTGACACTTATCAACGCCCCGGGCGGGATCGTGGACGCGACGACGCGGATTGTGACCAGTGACTTTGATGCTCTGATCCAGGCACTTCGGCAAGACGACCTGGTCAAGTTGCTCGCCGAACCGACCGTTGTCGCAACCCACGGCCGACCCGCCCGATTCAACGTCGGTGGAAAAGTCCCCTACATCGTCCCCAACGGAAATGGTGCGGTCACAATCACCTACGAAGAATTTGGTACCTCAGTCGACTTTCTCCCCTTCGTTGTGGGGCCGGGTCGAATCCGTTTGGAGGTGAGACCCGAAGTCACCGAGCCGGACGCATCGCGAGGGATCAATCTGGAAGGGATTCAGATCACTGGATTCACGAGCCGCTATGTCGAAACGGCTGTCGAGATGCAGGCCGGTCAGACGTTCGCGATCGCCGGTTTGTTACAGAGCCGTACGGAATCGACGATCCGCAAGACGCCCTTTTTCGGCGAGCTCCCTTACGTCGGTGCACTTTTCCGCCGCGTGACCGACCGCCGCAACGACATCGAACTGCTCATCACGGTGACGCCTGAGTTCGTCGACGCGATGGATCCCCACGAAGTTCCCTGCGGTGGGCCTGGCCTGAATTCGACCAACCCCACCGACAAGGAACTTTACTGGAAGGGATACCTCGAGGTCCCCTCAGTCTTCGGCGACTGCCCACCACAACACGGATTCGGATTCGGGTCGCCAACGGCCCACGAGGTGGGCGGCGGGTTTTCGGGTTTCGAACAGGGAATGATCGCGCCTTCACCGATCGTGCCCACCGAGACGCCCAAGGCGGTCGGCAATGGCGTGACGGTCGAAGCCCCGAACTGATGGTCCAACCCGCCGTTCGACCCAACCGGCAGCTGCGCCAACTGCCGATCCACAGACCCAACGCGGAGCCGACTGGTAAATCTTGACATGAGTAGCATACTTCGACTGGCGCTTGCCGACCCAAACGACTCCACCCGCGAGAAACTCAAGGCAACGCTGCTGGCAATCGATACGATTTGGCTCGAGGCCGATTGCTCGCGGTACGAGTTTTTTCCCGATGTGATCGCCCAAACCAACGCCGATGTCGGCGTGCTCGCGCTCGACAGCAATCCCGATCGCGCGATCGCGTTGGTCGAGCAGCTCGCCAAGAGTCACCCCGAATGTGCGTTGTTGGTGGCTAGCGCCAATACCGATGGCCAAACCATACTGCGAACCATTCGCGCCGGGGCGAGAGAATTTCTCACGATGCCGGTTTCGGAGGAGGAGCTGCGTGCTTCGCTGGCACGTGTCTCGCTGCAGAAGTTTGGCTCGGCAGAGTCTCGCAAATCGAGCTGCGAGTTGATCGCGGTCGCCGGGGCCACCGGCGGCGTGGGCAGCACGAGCATCGCCAGCAACATCGGCTGCATTTACGCCAGCGAACCGGGTCGCTCGGTCGCGCTGCTGGATCTCGACCTGGCACTGGGCGACACCGACGTTTTTTTGAATGTGATCCCCGATTACACGCTCGCCGATGTCATTCAGAATCTCACCCGACTCGACATCCAACTGCTCAAAAAATCACTGACCAAACACTCTTCCGGGCTGTACCTGTTGCCGCGACCGGTCGAACTCCGTGATTCGAGCATGATCACTGAGGACAGCTTGAGAAAGGTCATCGGCCTGCTCAAAGCGTCGTTCACGCACCTGATTGTTGACCTATCGAAAAGCTACACGCCGCTGGACATGTCGATCATGGAAGCCGCCAATCGCGTGGTGCTCGTGACACAATTGGACCTTCCATGCCTGCGAAACGTCGTGCGGTTATTGATGAGTTTCGATGAGATCGAGGGGCTCGCCCAAAAGGTCGAAATCGTCGTCAACCGCGCCGGCCTTGACGCGGGCCAAATCAGTCTCAAAAAAGCGAAGGAAACACTCGGACGGGACGTCTTCGTGCTGATCCCAAACGACTACCGAACGATGGTTTCCGTGCGGAACAATGGCGTCCCGCTGATCTCCCAGGCCCCCAAGGCCGCGGTCACCATGGCGATGCGAGAGCTGGCAACCAAGCTCACTGCCATCGACTCGGGAGACACGCATCAGTCGGAAGAACAGGATTCCGCCGAAAGCCGCTGGAAAAAATTCTGGCCGGGTGCGAGCAAGTCAAAAGCATGAGAGCAGATTGGTTGCCAGCGGCAAAATGGCGGAAATCATGCTAGCGAAAGTCGAGGCGGGCCACTCGCTATTGCACGTAAATCAACTCGCTCGTGTTTAGCAACACCCGGCACAGGCTTGTAAGGCTGTGTTTGTCGATGAACGCTTGGCACTCATTTGCTTCTTCTTGCGTCGGCTCGCGTCCATAGCAAAGCTGAAAGGCACGCGTGACCGTAGCGGCAGGGTCAGCGTTTGTTTCCCTGGTCAATCGTTGCGAGAGTGCCTCCGCCATATCGAGCGTAAATCGATGATTGAACATCGTCAGGGCTTGAAGCGGCGTCGTCGTCTCTGCACGCTTGGGCGCTGAGAATGTGCAGTCGGGTTGATCGTACTCAGTCATCAAGTCAACGACCGAGGCGCGAGCGTTCTGGTGATAGATCGCTCGACGGTAAGTGCCGGGACCGTGTACATCCAGCGGCACATAGGTACAGACGTTGTCTTGCATGAAACGATAAAGTCGGTAGCCAGGGCCGCCGGGCGTCAGATTCAACTGGCCAGCGACCGCCAACATTGTGTCGCGTATTTCTTCTGCCGAAAGCCTCCGCGGTCGGAACCGCCATAAAAGCCGCGAGTCGCCGTCAATTTGCGCAGGCTCATCACGTGAGGCGGACGACTGCCTGTATGCATCGGATAGCATGATCATTCGGTGCATCGGTTTGATGCGCCAACCATTTTCCTTCAGCCGAATCGCAAGATAGTCGAGCAGCTGGGGATGCGAGGGACGTCCGCCCATGTACCCGAAGTCGCTTGGTGTATCGACGATTCCCACACCGAAATGGTAGTGCCACAGCCGATTCGCCAGCACACGTGGCGTAAGTGGGTTATCGGGATGAACCATCCAATCGGCTAGCGCCAGGCGGCGTTGGGCCTCGGAAGCCTCGTCGGTAAGTCGGTAGCTCGAGCCAGTTCCCTCACTAAGGACTGACAGACTCGCCGGGACAACCGCATCGCCCTTCTTCTGTGGGCTGCCGCCAAGAAAAATGTGAAACGGACCTTGGGCATCGGATTCGACACGACTGCCGATCCACGCCGTAGGCAACACGGGAATCTTCGCTATCTCGCGGTTCACAGCGGCGAGTTCGCGAGTGAGGTGCTGCTTCACCGTGCGATCGTTGTCATTCGTTTCCAATAGGAGCAGGCGATGATTCAAGATGTTCGGCCTAGGATTCGGTTTGCGATCCTTGCTGCTAGCTACCTCTTTCCATGTCTGCGCGTCGGTGGAGACCTCGATTCGATACTCTGCCACAAATGCGAATTTTGGAAGTTCGGGCGTCGCTTCGTTTTTTGCGCTGGAGAAAAGCACTCGGTCGATTAGCGTCGGCTCGGCCAATTCGATCGTCAGATCCGTGCCGGAGGCAATGAATCGGGCGCCGGTCTTGCCATCGATGGCGTGATGTGGCCCGTAAGCATCGGGGAAGTCTTCGATCAAGCGCGCCTTTCCCGTGGCCTTGCCGCCGTTTTCAGCAAGCGCGACGTTCTTCGCCGTTCCCATGTCGCCAACGGACCAAACTTCGAACTCATCGATTCCGAATCCAGTCGCAGAATTTGCCTTATTGTCCTGCGCCTCACATACGAGGCGAACGAACTTTGCCGTGACCGGCGAGAAACGGTCCTCGGTCCCCGTGCGATCAACCGCTTCTCGCGACCAGCTGACCTCGTACTTGGCGAGCTTCTGCTGAGCCCGCTTGAGTACTGTTTTATCAAGCTCCGCAATGGCATTCTCGAGTTCGGACTGGCGTTCGATCAAAGGCTCGAGCTCGGTAGCACGCTCTCGATGTTCCTGAGGTGTGGCCCATGGAACCGAACCGTGACGTACGCCGGCGAAGGTTGCATACAACGCGTAGTAGTCTTGCTGCGTGATCGGATCGAACTTGTGATCATGACATCGCGCACAACTGAGCGTCATGCCGAGGAAAGCTTCCCCGGTGGCGCCAATGATCTCGTCAATCGTGTTGGCTCGAATCTGTGCCTGTTGCACCACATCCTGGTTCTTGACGTCATCGTAAGGGCCGGCAACGAGAAACGCGGCGCCGATCTCGGTATCCGGGTCGCCGTTGCAAAACACGTCACCCGCGAGGTGCTCACGAATGAATCGGTCCATCGGCTTGTCTTCATTGAACGAGCGAATCACATAATCGCGGAACGGCCATAAATCATTGATCGCAAAATTTCGCTCGAAGCCGTTGCTTTCGCCAAAACGCACTACATCAAGCCAGTGTCGACCCCAGCGTTCACCATACTGCGGCGACTGCAACAGGCGATCAATCCATTTCTCATACGCTCGAGGATCAGGATCCTTGACAAAAGCTTCAACTTCTTCAGGCGTGGGGGGCAATCCGATCAAATCATAGGTTGCCCGTCGAATCAACGTGCGACGATCCGCTGGAGGATTCAGTACGAGCCCTTGCTCAGAGAGTCTTACGCGGATGAACTCGTCGATGGTCTGACAGTGTTCGGAGGTGTCGAGCGGTTGATAAGCCCACCAAGTGGCGTCGGCCTTGGACCTCTCACGCACGACGTAGCCATCGGGCCAAACCGCACCTTCTGAAATCCAGCGACGCAGGATCGCCAGCTCCTCGGTTGACAGCGGCTCGGCCTCTTTGGGCATCTCCGCTTCCCCGTCGCGAGGCGTTACCAAATCGATCAAGTAGCTGTCATCTGGTTTGCCAGCAACGACGTAACCGTTTTCTCGGAGACTTGCGATCGCGGACAACGACACGTCCCCCTTTGCGTTGCCATCGGAGTGACACCGAACGCAGTGTTCTGCAAAAATCGGAGCCACATCATTCACAAAATCGGTCGCTGCTTGCACACGGCACGAAGCCAGAGAGACAGCCAGCAACGTCGTGATCGCAGAAATCCTCATAATCGCCCACTTACGAGAGTACGTCACTAATCACGTTCCCATGTACGTCGGTCAGCCTGCGGTCGAGGCCATTGTGATACCAAGTTAGATTCTCATGTTCGAATCCCAGCAGATGCAGAACGGTCGCATAGAAATCCCACACGGTGGTCGGATTCACTTCTGCCCGACGTCCGAATTCGTCTGTCGCGCCGTAACTGAAACCTCCCTTTATGCCAGCCCCCATCATCCAGCAGGTAAAACCATCGGGATTGTGGTCACGGCCCGCTGTGCCCTCTTGATGAGTCGGCATGCGACCAAACTCGGTCGTCCAGAGTACGAGCGTGTCCTTCAGCAATCCTGACTTCTTCAGATCAGTCAATAGCGCCGCCGTGGGTTGGTCAAAAATCGGGCAGTGGCGTTCGTAATCTGGCTTGAGTGTTTTGTGGGCGTCCCAGTTGAGGAGTCCGTCAACGCCCGACGCTCGTGAGGCGCAGTAGAGATTCACGTAGCGGACGTTTCGTTCCAACAATCGCCGGGCCAATAGACAGTTTCGGGCGTAGGCAGCCTTCAGCGGGTTTGGGTCTTGGGTTCCATAGAATTGGTGCGTCGACGCAGATTCTCGTGCGAGGTCGGACACCTCCGGCGCGGAAAGCTGCATTCGCGCGGCAAGTTCATACGCCGCCACCCGCGCTTGCAAGTCGCTCTCAACCGGATTCGCCGCGGCGAACCTTTGGTTGAGCCGAGCAAGCAACTCTCTCGACGCGATATCTTCGGACTGGCTAATCGAACTCGGTGGCGTCAAGTTTCGAATCGGTTGTTGGCTGCTAAGCATGATGGCTTGATGCCTGGCAGGTAAAAAGCCATTTGTCCAATTCGCCTTCCCGTTTGGCGGTTCACCTCGAACGTCGGTGATCGCAACGTACGTTGGCAGGTCGTCGTTCTCACTACCGAGCGCGTAGCTAGTCCACGCGCCCGCACTCGGAAACCCTTCGGTCGCGTGCCCGGTGCTCATGAACACGCAACCGGGTCCATGCGTGTTCGTTTTGCTCTGCATCGAATGCAGGAACGCGATGTCATCAGCATGTTGGGCCATGTGAGGTAACATCGTGCTGAGCATTTTTCCACTTTCGCCCGCTGGTTCAAAGGGCCACGGACTCTTCATCAAATTTCCGTTTTTGCCTTGGAACGAAAGCACGCCTTCCTCGCCCGGCAGCGGTTTGCCATGATGCTTTTCAAGCGCCGGCTTGTGCTCCCAAAGATCCATGTGCGAGGCTGCGCCGGGGCACATGATCTGCAACACTCGCTTTGCTTTGGCCGGATGGTGTGTTCGGCCTGTTCCGGGTCGCCACGAAGGTTGGCTGGCCTGCAAATCAGACGAAAGCAAGTGCATCAAGCCAATGCCACCGAGTCCCGTAAAAGCGTTGCCGAGGAATGTTCGTCGGGACAGCTCGCTCAGTCGATTCATCGTCAGCTCGTTACAGTCATTCACTGACGCGTATCGCGGTTGGACTAGGCAGTTTGACCGGGATGTCATTATCGAGCCTCCGCCCGGGCGTACTTCGACCCCTGTCAACGTCGTGCTGCAGTAACTTAAGCATTCGCGACGCAACCTTGGGTCGATCCATGACCAAATTCGTCGTTTCACCTGGATCGGCATCCAGATCATAAAGTTGGGCATCGGGAATCCCTTGAGATTGAGCTTCTTCATCAGTGGGTCTGCCGCTGCCACCCGAGCCACCGCCGAGGGTCAGTTTCCATTTGCCTTGGCGGATGGCAAACTGGCCTTTCTGACTGTGATGCACGATGAACTTCCGCTGGGTGACGATCGGCGTGCCTGAGAACGCCGGCAGAAAACTTACGCTGTCCGGCGCGGCGGTGTCGGGAACGATCGCGCCGGTCATTTCCGCAACCGTTGCCATGAAATCCACCAAGCAAATCGTCGTTTGATTTTGGCTTCCGGGCTCCACCACGCCTGGCCAGCGAACAAAAAACGGCATGCGGTGGCCGCCTTCCCACACGTCGGTCTTGTAGCCGCGATACTCGCCGCTAACGAAGTGGCCTTGCTCTTCAAGTTTCTCCACCCCGGCGGAAACGGCGCAGCCGTTGTCACTGGTGAAAATCACCATGGTGTTGTCTGCAAGTCCGTGCATTTCGAGTGCTTCGAGAATACGTCCCACGGTGTCGTCGGTCTGCATCACAAAATCGCCGTAGAGACCGAGACCACTTTTTCCCTGCCATTGCGGAGTGGGGACGACGGGAGAATGGGGCGAGGTAAGTGGCACGTAAAGAAAGAAAGGTTGGTCACGTTGGACCGATCTCGCCTGTTCACCGATGTAATTCACCGCTTGCTGGGTGAGCCGCGGAAGCATCTCGACATAAGGCAGCATCTCCACGACACGGTCGCCGTCGATGAGCGAGTCCATCGCGCGCGCGTTGGAGCAGCCCCAGAAAAGGTCGAAGCCACGAGTTGTGGGGCCACCTTGGATCACGGCACCCAAGGGTAACCCGGCTCCCATGACTTTGCCGGGGCCGGGATCCCTGGTCGGCGTATCCGACAGAAATCCAAGGTGCCATTTGCCGATACAGGCCGTCGCATACCCCTGGTCACGCAGAAGCGAGGCGACGGTTATTCGATCGGCTGATATGAGCGGTTCTTCATTGCCACCGTCGAGGACACCCTCCTGCAAACGCGTGCGCCAGGCATAACGTCCGGTTAGCAGTCCGTAGCGTGTCGGCGTGCAAACCGACGACCCGCTGTGCGCGTCGGTGAAGGTCATTCCCTGAGCAGCGAGCCGGTCGAGGTGAGGCGTAGGAATTTTCCCCCGTTGCGGGTTCAGACACTGTACATCCCCATAACCCAAATCATCCGCCAGAATAAAAACAATGTTGGGATGGCTCGATGCATCAACGACACTCGCGGTCAGAAGCGCAACTAGGATTGAAACAATTCTCATCTGGATAGCTCAGGGCTTGGTAGGCTGCTGACCGATACGCTCGGGCAGGTAATTGACCATCCGGTTGGCGAAGTTCGCAATGTCCGGCTGCTCGGCGGAAGAGATACTGGCTTCGCGAATGACCGGCAGAAGCGGCCGCGCGACTGACCCCAGTCTTAACGCAACGTTGAGGGCAGCCAGACGCACGAAAACATCGTCGATTTGCAACGCCTGTCGGACCACCGAAAGCGCCCGATCCGTTTCAGATAATCGGGCGAGCGCCTCGGCGGCGGCCAAACGGACATCGGGCGAATCATCGTCCAATGCGGTGACAAGTGCGGGTTTGGCCGGGGCCGCATCCGCTCCGAGAGCAACGAGGCCGATCGCGGCCCACCACCGTATGGCGGCGTCGCAACTAGTCAGCAAGGTGACAAGGGCGTCGAGATTTTCCGCTTTCATCTGATTCGCGAGCTCCGCAGCCTCAAGCAGGGCATCGAATGGATTCTGCTGTGGATTCGCGGCGATCGCGTAGGCACTGGAGCCTGCAGCGCGCACATGCATTTCACGCTCGGGAAGAAGCCCCAGATCACCCAATTCACGCATCTGCTCGATCAGTAAGGATCGTAGGCGGGCGAGTTCAGATTCATGAGCAGGATCGGCGGCGAGATTGTTGACCTGCCAGGGATCGGCCTGCACATCGTATAGCTCCTCGAGTGGCTTATGAGGAGCGAAGAATCGTGCGGGGGGCCCCGAGAGACTGCCTTCCAAATGGAGCCGTTCCCAAGCCTGCATTGACCGACTTTGCCAATTGTAACTCATGAAATTTCCATAAGGAACGTGGGGTCGGAAGTTCCGCAAATATTGGAACCTACCGTCTCGAACTGAGCGAATCGTTTCGCTCATCTCGCTCTGCCGGTCCTTTCCAGCGAAGATAAATTCTCGTGGCGCGCCAGCCTGATCGCCCAGGAATGCGGTTCCCTGAAAGTGACTAGGAAACTCGACCCCGGCCAGACTCAATACTGTCGGCGCGAAATCGACGAAGCTGACCATGCGACTTGTGCTACCGCCCGGGGGCGCGGGAGCGTATTGACTCCAATTCTCGGGAAAGCGGACAAGCAATGGCACCTGCAGACTCGCGCCCCATGCCCACATCTTGACCCCCGGCATGCCCGTACCGTGATCGGAATAAATAAACACGATCGTGTCGTCGGCCAGGCCATCCTCCTCGAGTTCGGCGAGAATGTCGCCCACCTGATAGTCCATTGCGGTCACGTTCTCGTAGTGCCTAGACCATTCCTCTCGGAACTCGGGAGTGTCTGGGTGAATGGGCGGCACCGTGAATTTTGCTGGGTCGCGCCGTTGCGCCGGAGTGAGCCGGGCGGTGTTTTTTTCATAGACATCATCGCTGGCAAAAATCTGGCTCTGGTGCGTCACCATCAGATTGATCACTGAAAAAAAGGGCTGACCGGGGTCGCGATTTCGCCAGTGAGCGTTGCGGCTCGAATCATCCCAGACGTCCTCGGTGGGCTCGAAATTGTAGTCCTCCTTCTGTTTATTCGACGTGTAGTAACCGGAATGACGTAGGTAGGCGGGAAAGCCTTTGATGTCGGGTGGCAGTTTGATACTTGATCGCATCTGGTGGGTTCCGAGTCGCGGCGGATAGACTCCGGAAATGAGGCACGATCGACTCGGCGAACAAGCACCGGTGTAGGCGAATGCTTGCGTGTAGCGAACTCCCTCTCGGGCAAAGGCGTCCAGTACTGGCGTCACAGCGAAATCATCACCATAACAACCCAGATGAGGATTGGAGTCTTCAAACGTTATCCAGAGAATGTTCGGACGAGCCGGAATAGCCGCGTTCAAAGGGCATGCGACGGCGCACACGACTAGGGAAAGAAGGCTGATTCTCATATCCAATACCGCTTGCGAAAAAACTCTCTAAAACCGTTCGTCCTGAAAGTATACATGAACGAGAACGTTGCATGTTCACCGACTGCCCGACCTTCTTTCCAGCGAGGCTCGAAGCCGGAAGCTACTCCGGAAGACAACCCGTTCTTGATGAAAGTGTTTCTGAAATGAACGGCGTGTCCAGGGTTCCCGAAAATCGTGAAGCAGACACAATGCTCCGCCCGGTCGAGCCAGTCCAGTAGACGGCCGATTTCTGCAACGGCGGCGAACGACGATCGTCAACAGTCACGGCATTCAGGGTGATGTCCGTGCAATTTCGCAGTCGGATTCCGTAGGGAGCGGAATCAAGGATCTGACAATGACTCACGATAATGTTGCGGCATTCGTACAGCTCCAGCAAAGCTTCTCGTTGAAGTTCGGGAGCTTCAGGATACCGATGCTGCCCGCTCATGCAGTCCTGCAGAAGGTTGCCGTGGAAAATGCAGTCGCGGCAATTCCTCAGCGTGACTCCGGTGCAGAGCTCTTTATCGAAGCCATAGTCTGCGTTATGGCCGAAACAGTTCGAGCCGACGACGACCTGAGAACTGTCTTCAATTAGCAGATTGCGATGGTGGCCCGAGTAAATGGAATTGCCCGTGATCGTGACTCCCTGAGCCGTTGTCATGTGGATATTGTTCCACTGACTGCCGATTATGTTTCCGTTGATGGCGAGAATCCCCACTTTGGCGTTTTTTTCCTGCGGTTGTCCAATCAGGCGAATGTTGGCTCCGTTGGGGCTGTACGTGGCCTGAATCGTATTGCTGCAGATTGTGCCTTCGCGAATGCTACCTTCAGTGGCATCTAGCCAGATCTCGGCTGTGGGCACCGCATCAGCTCCGGCGATCTTGTGGGCACCGTTGTTGTTGTATTCAATGTCGTTGCCCGTAATCTGCAGATTGCGGATTTCACTGCGCTCGATTCGGATGCCGCCAAGCCGACAATAGCTGATATGGGAACTGCTGATAATAATCTGATGAAGATTCACGCCCTCCAAAAATATTCCAACGCCGTGATTGTGATAAATATGGCAATGGCTGATCAGCACATTGCGGGCTCGACCGCCGATCAGAATTCCATGACGCAGTTCCCGCAGGAGCACGCCGGTCATGGTCGGCTGCATCACGCCGTCGATAAAAATTCCGTCAGCTCCTGAATGCTGTCCGACGATCTCAAGCTGACTGATCAGCGGCATGCGTTCAGTCGATGGCATGCTGCAGGGCTGCGGTGCCGTCTGTCTGTCCGTCGCCCGTTGCTCCGAAGTCGCCTGCTTGCGTCATCGCATTTCTCGCCCTGATGCGTCGGTGGACTGATGGCTTTCGAGACTGAGACTTGGCAAAAGCCGCATAGATTCTATCCGTAAAGATCGTGCAGACGAACGAAACAGAAATCCATGGCGGACGATTCCGATTGTCGTGGCTGTCCTTTCCGGGAAAGATACCGAGACCATCCGGACGTTTGCGGGGCAGGAGCGTGAGAACTTCGACAACCGCGCCTGTCGTCAGAGCCATCTCACCGGTCAAAACGTCGAGACTGCTCGGCCCAGTGACCGCCGGTCACCCCCTCGCGACGATCCCGGCCCAGCGACGGGCGGGATGGGAAAGTGTGTCAACCGGCCCGGTTGTTCCCTTTGGGGGCAAGAATCGAAAAACGCTAGGAAGGACCCGTGAGCCAAACCGACGCCCATCAGCACCCTTCCCGGGCCCGCTGGCCGGTAGTGAGTTGCGTTGCACTATCGAATCTGATTGCTACAGTGGGTTCTGTGTGGCGAATCATCTGGAACGGCAACACCGCCCACATCGAAGAACACGGATTGACGGTCGAAGATGTTGAACACGTTCTTTCGCCCCCAGAGGGCGAAACGTTGAGTCGGTCCAGCGGGTTGCCCTGTGTTTTTTGGGTTCACGCCCGAGGGCGTTTACATCATCGTCGTTTACGAACTGGTTGACCGACAAACCATTTACCCGGTGATGGCCTACGAAGTCGATTGCCTGCATTGATTGATTGGAGACCAAGCACATGACCAAGCGATTTTCCCGCGTCGAGCGTACCGATTCGCCCAACGACCAAGCGCGACGCGATGCCGCTCGGCAAACCGTGAAAGCGGAGTTTCCGCCGAAGCGACGCAAGTTGGCGGCGGCCCCACCAACACCGGGCGGGATTGGTAACGACATTCGCGCCGTTCGGACCGAGCGAGGTTTGACGTGGTACGCCGTGGCAAAAATGGCCGGGATTCCCAATAGCGGAACCGTTCGCGCGATTGAGGAAGGACGGGACGCCAAACTATCGAGCGTCGAAGCGATCGCAAACGTTTTGGGGCTGCGATTGACGGCAGTCAAAACCTGAACGGTCGATGAAGTACCCCAACCGGCCGCGTTTGTGCGTGATGAATCCGCCGGGCGGATCACCCGGTATCGAACGATCGCGAATTGATCCCCGCGACATCCACCGGGCACGCGGCGATTCAACTTTGTAAGGAGGCTGATTTGAACGATCGAAATTTTATCGACGATAGTTTGGCGATGTTTCCTGATTTGCGGGAAGCATGTCGACGCGTCGCAGGAATGTTTGCGAACCGCGCGGGGCGAGGCTGCGCCAAGCGAAAGGCAGTTGAGGCGATACCTTCGGAACGCTGGCGTTGAGCCACACGTGAAACGTGGACGAAAGATGGGGGCCGGTAAGTATCGCCGCTGCGATGCGGAACCGGTCATGAACAAGTGCGGCTTGTACTGGAAGGATTCGGGCAAGGCTTTGAATGGCCACGAAGGGTCACGAATGGTCACGAACGGAACTCTTGGGAACTATGACGGGGCGACGAAGTGAAAGCGACCAAGAAAACGAAGTTGGAAAAGGCCGGGTGGCACATCGGATCGACGCAAGAACTGCTTGGATTGTCAGATTCGGAAATGGCGATGATTCGGATTAAGCAATCGCTTGCAAAGTCGCTGCGGGAGATGCGAGCCGAGCAAGCGGTTTCGCAAGCGGAGGTTGCCAAACGCGTTGGGTCAAGCCAAGCAAGAGTCGCCCGTATGGAAGCGGCGGACGCATCGGTGAGCGTTGACCTGTTGTTGAACGCTTGCTTGATAATGGGAGCGAACGAGAAAGCAATCGGACGGGCAATTGCGACGGCCGGCCGCTGACGTGCCGGCACACACCAAAACCGTCACGGCTAGGCTGATCCCCGAAAACCGGTCCTCATCCGCCGGCCCTCCGTGATGCTTCAGCGCCACCCGCGCGGGAGTTGCACCGCGAACGGCCCAAGCCGCGATGCGTCATAGCCGAATCGACCTGACGATGAACGTCTACACCGATCCGAAGCTGTTGGACATTCACGGCGCGGTCGATGCGTTGCCGACGCTGGCCGCCACCGAGTCGATGCGCGAGATTCTGGCCGCGACGGGAACCGACGGCGAACCCGAGACCACTGGAACGGCACTATCGGGCGGTCAATGGAACCGGGGACCGCGAGCGGCGCGAACTGTTGCACCAACTACTGTCAAAGTGTGTCAAAACATGGCAAGCAGTGGCGGAGTCGACGCCGCAAGCAAAAACGGCCCGGAGGGATCGAGACACGAAAAAACCCCGGAAAACACGGTGTTTTTCGGGGTTTTTGCAAGCGACGCTGACGGGGCTCGAACCCGCAACCACCGGATCGACAGTCCGGTACTCTAACCAATTGAGCTACAGCGCCCTCCGATTTTCGGGACTGGCGATTATATCGGCGGCGCCGGGACCAGCAAGCCACCCTGACATTCGATTTTCCGCCCGGGGCCTCGGCGTGGGTCCTATCCCAGCCCTGAGTCGATTTCCCCACTCGATTCCACCTGCTATGCCAAAAAGAAAGGATCCGAGTGGACGCGGAGGTCGGGTCCTAACGACAAATCGCCATCTAACGACGGCAGACCGCGGATGAGCACACGAGTGGCGCGGTTTTCGTGCCGCTCGGCGTTTGGATGAGCTAAACCCTGATGGCGGCTCTCTGGCTAGCGTGGCCACGCCGCCACTGGCGGGGACATTGTTTGTCTCGCTCGACGCGAGCGGCGATCGATACTCCCCTTCCCCTGGAGCGGCGAAACCTGGACCGGCGAAACCATGAATTCCTGTCTTGCTTTTTCGATCTCGAGTTGGATTACCAACTACTTCAACGAATTGTGCCACTACACGGGCCGGTTGAACTCGACCCACTGGGGCATCATCAGTGCCTCGGCAGTTCTGTTCGGATTTCTGTGTCTCAAAAGCAGTGGCGTCAATCGTTGATCGGCCCAATGACTCCGACAGGAATCGGCCGCACTGTCGGATGAGCGGCTTCACGCCCAGCGCTCAAGTATCCGCTGGTAGACGGAGATTCCACGCTGGACCTGATCGCGGCTGATCCATTCGTCGCTCGTGTGCGCCTGGGCGATGTCACCAGGGCCACATATCACCAACCTCTTCAGCTCGGTCAATTCCCCACCATCGGTTCCGTAGCAAACCGTCTTCGGACTCGGGCAACCCGCCAACTCGCAGAGTTCCTGGAGGAAAGGTGACTGAGGGTCGACCCAGACATGACCGCCACCTGGGATCTTCTCGAACTGGAGCCCCAGCTCACTCGCCTTTTGACGGGCCGATTCCACGAGCCCGCTGCCATCGATATCCGGCATCGGCCGCAGCGATACCCAAGCCCTGCTGATCGCAGGCGTGATATTTTTCGCCTCACACCCATCGCTTACCCCAAACGTCCATGACAGGGTTGGCGGGTCAAACCTCGGATCGTGAAGGGTCGTGTCCGACTCGGAAATTTCGTACAGCCGCATCAGCTCGGCCAACATGGGTACCATCGCGTGGTTGGCGTTGAGACCGTCGCGCGTGCTGCTGTGGGCGGCTCGACCGCGGCTGGTAATGCGTAAACTGTAGATGCCCTTGTGCGCGTGCACGATCTGGCATGTGGTGGGCTCGCCGACGATCGCCAAAGGCTGGCGATCGACCAAGAGGCGATATTCGGGTGATCGCGCCACGAGGTGCTTGGCACCGACAAAGGAACACTCCTCGTCGGCCGTGCAGACAATCGTGATCGGGCCCGACTGGCGATCCTGAGCAATCGTCGAGGCCGCGACGCAGAACGCGGCGATCGCCCCCTTCATGTCACAGCTACCACGGCCGTAGATCCGATCATGCTCGCAAACCGGCTCAAATGCTCCGCCGGGACCACTCCAGGCGTCCGCGGGAACAACGTCGGTATGACAAAAAAAGGCGACACCCGGCCCTCCCACGGGACGATGCTCGAGCGACTGGTTCACCGTGCCGGATCGCGCCGCGACGGGATCGCGAGTCGCGATCAAGTTGGCTTTGGCGACACCGTCGGAATCGACGTAATCACAACGCGACGATCGGAAACCGAGTCCCGCCAGCCGTTGCGTCAAGAAATCGGTGATGGCAACGTTGCTGCGTGAGGAAACGGAATCGAACCGAATCAGGTCAGACAGAAGGTCAACCGGATCGAGCGGGTCTAGGTGCATAGGTCGTTAGATTTAAGCTCCGAAGAGTTCACGGATCGTTGCGGCGAGTTGACGTGGATCCCCAATCTCGTCGTCACCGTCCATTCGTTCCAGCTCGGTCAACGCACGCTCACGATAGTCGGCCGTGGTGATCGGTGCGATCGCTTGGTAGACCCATCCGGCGGCCTGAGTGGTCGGCGCGTCGGAGGGCATCGAGAATCGGGCCAATTGATGAATGATCAGTAGTGGGATCTCGCGAAACGCATACTCTTTGTTGCGACCATTGACACGAATGATCAGTCGTTCGCGGTTGGCCTCGACAATACCGACCTGCATCTGATCGGTGAGGTTGATCTGTTCACCCGCGCCGAGCATGGTGAGCGCCTCGATGATGCCTTCCTGGTAATAGGTCGCGAGGTCCGCCAGATCGCGGTACCGACTCGCGATTGACCGTTGGCTGTTCGTCTGGGAATGCTCGATGGCGGCATCGGTCAATCCAAGCATCTGCTCCCAATTCGCTGACCTTAGCGCCTCGGCTGCCGCGAAAATCGCAGCGTCGGCGATGGCCAGTTCTTCAGCGGTCGGTTCGGCGGACCTAACCTCGCCAAGCATCGCAGGCGGCGATTCGGAGGAAGGTTTCGGATCGGATGAGTTGGCGGAGTTGATCCGTTGGTTGAGCAACGTCGGATCGTCGTTCGTGTCTCGGTCGGTCACCTCAACGCTCAGCTCATCGTTTTCAGGCAGTTCCGGAAACGCAAGGGGTGAGCGACCCGGTCCTAATATTCGCCCCATCACCGGGTCCCATGGCTCAGGTGCCCGATCTCGCTCGGGTCCCGGCGAGGCGACGATTTCGCCACGGCCATTCAGCGTTCCCGACGGAGCCGCCTTGGGACCCACGGTGATTTGAAGTGAATCGTAGTGCGTGAGGACGTACAAGGTCGTAGCGACGGCGGCAAACGACGCGATCACGAGAACGGTGAGAAACAGGAGTGCCAAATGGGGCGTTCGCCTGCGGCGACCCCGATGCCGGTCTGTGACACTTTTGCCCTGCCCGAGGCGCGGGAGTGATTCGTCCGAGGGTGAAGCGTTCGGGAGAAACCCGGCCATGGGGTCCGATCCCGGCACGCGGATCGCGGCCGCGAGTCCGTCGTCCCGGGGTTTATCATCCCGGGGTCGATCGTGCTGGGGTCGATCGTGCTGGGGTCGAATTGGTTCTCGACCGGTCGCCGCGACAGATTCCGAGGCGACCCCACGTTTGCGATCGTACTGCTGCTTTCTCGCCGGGTCGCTCAGCGTTTGACGGGCTAAAGCAACCCACTGAGTCGCCTTCTTCCAAGCCTCAGGGTTTGCCTTCGACTTGGCATGGCTGAGGAGTCTGGCACGGTCTTGCAATGCCGCGGCAATCTTCGCGGGGTCAGATTCCCCGAATCGCAGCCCCAACAATCGGTAAAGATCCACCGTTTCGCCATCGGGATCGAGCGACAGCAGCGACAGAGCGGCGCGAGCGGATTCGTCCATCACCGACAGAGACCTCGTTGGACCGATTTTGAGTCCGTCGATTATAGCAAGCCTCGCGGCGCCCACCCGGAAAACGCGTGCCAAAGGACCGCGATGTCGAGTTTTGTGAGTCGCTAGGGGAGGGACAACAAGGCTTCGAGAATCAACCGTGGCTCGACCTGGTGAGGGACACCCAGGATCCTTGAAAGAACCGCCGAATCACCACCGGTCAAAACCACCACCGCCTCGGTGTCCGTTTGCGGTTGGTGATCGAAGGTACCGTGCATCTTTGGAGTCACACGACTGCGTTGGACCAGTGCATCGATTGCCGCTGCGATGCCAAACAGGATCCCTGCGAGAATCGCGGAGCTCGTGTCGTCCCCGGGGAACGTCAGCGACCGGGGATCAAAGCTCTCGCTCCTGGGAATTGGAATCGTCGGCAAGGCATCGGTGCCGCGAGCAAGCGATTGAAACTGCAGCGAAATGCCTGGCAAAATCGCGCCACCAAGAAAGGTGCCGTCCGGGGAGATCGAATCGACGGTCACCGCCGAACCAGCGTCGATCGTCACAATGGCCCGTCCGGGATGGAGACGCGCCGCCTGCCATGCCGCCAACAGGCGATCGATTCCGACCCGGTCGGGGTGCTTGACTGCGGTCGCCAAGGGCACTTCAGTGTGGCTACAAATCTGCACTGCTGGCTCGTCAAATCCATGAACCCTCAGCCGCTGCATCAATAGCTTCAAGGCCGGGCGATTGACACTGGCGATGCGAAATCGATCCGGTCTCCTCGGCTTCGTCAACGCATCGGTCGGCGGGTGCTCCGCGATCGCCTCGGAAATCAGATGATCGGCCCAGTGGGACGAATCGAGCTGCGTGCGTCGAACGGGTCCGATCGGCGAGGCACCATCGCCACCGCCTTCGCACGGACCGGTAAGGCGAGCGCTGGCTGAATCGCTCGTGCCGCCCTGGGGATAGCCGCCGCACCACTTCGCCGCCGAATTTCCTAAGTCGACCGCGATGGTCCACAATGACCCCTGGTTCAAACCGGATCCTCGCCGACGAAATTTCTGGGCTGGTTTTGGTTCGATAGCAACGCCGTTTGTCCAGCGAGGTGCGGCGGAATCCGCCGACGCGGAGACTCCGACCCGCGTCGATCGGCCGACGTCCCCTGATCTGTGGCATCCCCTTGCGGTTGACCCGATGCCGGATCGCCG
>JBGTCJ010000004.1:0-8202 GCA_041748895.1 Pirellulaceae bacterium | reverse complement strand
TCGGGTAGCGGTGCGGCGCCCGGAAGTCAGGCGCAGACGTGTGCGACCTGCGGCGGACGTGGGCAGGTGATCCAGTCGGCGGGGATCCTGAGTGTGCAGACCAATTGTCCTGCCTGCTCGGGAAGCGGGACCACGATCAAGCAACCTTGCGTGACTTGCCGAGGCACGGGACTCGAGTCCGAGAAAGCCAATCTGACCGTTGATATTCCGGCCGGCGTCGATGACGGAATGCGAGTCCGGCTCAGCGGCGAGGGAGAGCCGAGTCCTGATGGAGGTCCCGCGGGCGACTGTTACTGCTTCATCACCGTCAAGCCGCATGACCTGTTTCGACGCGACGGCCGAAATTTGGTGTTACAGTTTCCGATCTCATACAGCCAAGCCGCACTCGGTGCGGAAGTGGAGGTACCGACACTCGATGGACCCTCGAAACTCCGAATCGATGCCGGAACGCAAAGTGGCGAAGTCTTCCGAATTCGCGGTCAAGGCGTCGTCGAACCCGGTGGCAACCGCGCCGGCGATCTCCTCGTGCAGGTCGTCATCGAAGTCCCCAAGACCCTGTCAGCCTCCCAAGAGAAATTGCTCCGCCAGCTAGCCGAACTCGATCATGAGTCGGTGTTGCCACATCATCAATCGTTCTTTGAGAAACTCAAAACCTTCTTTGACCCCGAATCGCAAGCCTCAACATGAGAGTGTTGCCGCGACACCGATTTGGGAGCCACTGGATTATCGCGAATCTCTGTGATCACGACCATGAACCCAAAAAACGATGCCGACCCTTCGAATCGAACCGACGATCCCGCAAGTTCCTACCCGCCTTTCTCGGACGGAGCCACTTCGGTGGATGAAGCGATGAGCCAAGCCGATGACGGCGACCAATATAAGGATCGAGAGTCTCGCGATGAAACCCTCGATCGGCTTCGGCGTGAGGTCGATGAAGCCAATGGTCGCGCGCTCAAGGCTCAAGCCGAGCTCGAAAATTTTCGTCGTCGCCTGCGAAGCGATTACGAAGACCAGTTGCGATTCGCCTCCCTCCCTCTGGTCAGTGACATTCTCCAGGTCCGCGACAACCTTGTCCGAGCGCTCGAGGCGGTCGCCGCGACGGGATCGATCGAAGGACTACGCGATGGCGTAGCGATTGTCGTTAAGCAATTTGACGACATACTCGGAAAGTATTCGGTCACCCCGATCGAAGCGATCGGGCAAGCCTTCGATCCGAACGTTCATCAAGCCATTTCGCAAATGTCGAGCGATACTCATCCCGAGGGTGTGGTCGCTCATGTGGCCGTCACCGGATTCCTGATGCATGACCGTGTGGTTCGGCCGAGTCAGGTCGTGGTCAGCACTGGCGCCGGCGGCGGTTGAGATTCGTTATTGCTCACGCGTTGATCCATTGCCCAGTCGAACCGGTCCCAAATTCAGCCTGGTTTTCATCCAAACATGCCAACCTACGATTACGAGTGCGACGCCTGCAGCCACACGTTTGAGCTGTATCAGGGGATCAACGATCCCGTCCAAAAGAAATGCCCGCAGTGCAAAAAAAGTAAGCTGAGACGACTTTTCGGCACCGGTGCCGCGATCATGTTCAAAGGCTCGGGGTTTTATCAGACCGACTACCGTAGCGACAATTACAAGAAGGCCGCTAAGGCTGACAAGCCTGCCGACTCAAAGACGACCGAAAGCAAGTCGGAAGGGAAGTCGGATTCGACGCCCAAGACGACGGAGACGAAGCCGGCTGCGGCCAAATCGGACAAGAAGGATTCTTGAACGCGAACGGATCGCACGAGCACACGTGAGTGCCCCGCACGCGGCTCAGCGCAACCGCTTAAGACGGCGTGGAATCCATCACGTGACGCTCCGAGGCGGCAGGTCGATCAATGGTTACGCGTCGGAGCAACTCCCCCGCCATCGCGGAACCGCTTAGGAACGCGCCCTCCACTCGCGGACCGGCGCACCAATCGCCACAGGCGCCCAGACACTCGATCGGATCCCAGAGCGCCTCGCGGTCAAGCGACCCAAGTGGAATCGCGAAACGCCAGCGATGCGCCGCCGCATCAGTCATTGGTTGAACGTCCCTTCCGGTCGCTTCGCCGGCTGCCGAAAGGAGTAGCGGCAACACTTCGTCAGCGCTCATCTCGAGGTGTCGTTGCGACCAATCGGGGTTGGCATGAAACACCCAACAACTTCCGTGCTGATTGGTTCTTCCTGGCTTGCTGTCGTTGCGGCTCATCCAAGACAAGGGATTGTCTGCAACGAACGCCCCGTCGTAGGGCAGGTCGTTGAGAGACTGGGTCTGAACCATCACGGCCCAGCAAGGTCTCATGGAGCCTTGGTCAATGGTTTGGGCGAGTGACGTGTGGGGACGCAGCAGCGCCGACGCTTGCGCCGGCGGGCAATTGACGACGACACAATCGTATTCACCGAGTGCTTCACGATCCGCCGATAGCAGCTCCCACCGGCGAACGCCGCCAACGCAAGACCGTTGAAGCGACTGCACCGTGGTTTCTCTTCGGACCGTTAGGCCATCGGCGAGATGACGCGTGAGAGCATTCATGGTCGGAACACCCACGAAGCGCGCCGTATCGGATTTTTCGGCCGTGATCGACCCGTTTCGAATTTCGACCACTCGACCCTGCCAGGGTTGGACGATGCCGTCTTCAATCCACGATTTGACGTAGCGATTGAATCGTGCATCGCGGGTCGTGAAGTACTGTGCTCCATGGTCGAAAGTGAGGCCACAAGGCGTCCTTCGCGTCGCCATCCGTCCGCCGACCCCGCGTGACTTTTCGAATATTTCGACTTCAATCCCATGATCAGCGAGCGTTCTCGCGGCGATCAAGCCGGCCATTCCCGCGCCGACGACTGCGACCCGAGGCAAGCTCGCGGCGATCGGTCGATTGACAATTTCTTGGTAGCGCCGCAAGTCAATTCGTTGCTGATGCGCATCCGCGTCGCGAGGGCGGACGCTGCCCAATACGGATCGAGTCGGTGAGAATGGGCGATCGAACTGTCCGAAACACCAGAGTATTCCGCCATAGCTACTTGGGTCACGGCCATCGAGAGCGTAGCGATGGTTGAGGTCGATTGCCAGGTGGAGCGAGCGCTGCGGCGAATGGGCATAGTGGAGCATCGACTTGCCCCAAGTCATTCGGACGTTGTTGTGGAGTTCGCCGTGTCGGAGGAGGCTTCGTTGGCAGGCGTCCCAAAGCGGATGACCCGATCGTCCACGTGCGAGCGATTCCCATGACGCAACGGTGTGACGTGGATCGACCGAGTGTTCCTCGAGCGTTTGGCGAGCCCACCGCGGAAGCGCCTCAAGCGTCTCGAGGCGGTCGTGATGGTGAAAGCAGTAGTGGAACGCGAGTTCCCGCCAGATTAACAGCTCATCGAGGAACTTTTCTGCCCCAGCCAGTTGGGCCTCACGGGCCAATCGCATCGGGCTGACCATCCCAAAGTGCAGATACGGGCTCATCCGGCTGACGCCCGCGTGATCCTCGGCGTGGTTTCGCCGCCGGGCGTAGGAGGCCAATCCACTCACTTTGAATGCTTGCCAACGCATGTACCCTGCGCGACTTCCTCCGGGCGTATCGGCCACGGGTGCGATCAAGTGATCGATTCGACACTGGCCGATCAATTCGCCAAGGTCGGCCCGCTGGAGATCAGCAGAAATGAATGGAAGTTCGCCTTGGTACCGCTGGCAGGTGATCGTTTGTTCGTCGTATTCGCGTGAGATCCTGTCGGCGTACAGCCGCTTGGTAGCGGAGCGATACTCGAAGGCTCGGGTGTGGGCCTTGTCCACCACGATCGCTGGGACGATGCATGACGAGTCGACACAAATGATTGGTGTGCGAGAGACGCAGGACAGTCGTTCGATCCAGTGGGTGATTGGGGAGACCGGCATTTCGTCGCTGACCACCAGCGCCGCTCGCCGGGACAGAGTGACCAGGTGCGACCCGCGATGCCCTTCCCGCTGCAGATGGAAGGCATAGGAAACGCCCCGCTGTTCCATTTCACGCTGGATGTCGCGTGCCCCTTGGAGGATGAAGGCGTGGTGACGGTCCGAAGCGTAGGGGTAATCCTCCGATAGGGCGTGATAGACGAGCAGAGGCAAACCGAGTTCGTGGGCCGACCACATCGCCACATCCAACGACGGATTTTCGTGCCCACGGACCGCGTGGTGCATCCAGTAAAGCACGAACTCGCCGTCGCGATTAACCCGAGAAGGAACCGCTGATGCGAAATCCGTGTTGAGCTCGCCGCTCCGCTCCCCCCGTGGTTCAGACCAACGACACCGCTCGACCAGGTGCGGCGGAAGCGACGAAAAGTCCACTCGATTCTCCATTCTGAGGCCAGTTGGTTTGAAAGTGTAACGCCATGTACACCCCGATATCGGTCGTTTCGTGTTTACCCGTGCGGCCCCGTGTACAACCTGGCCGCGGTGGCGATATCGTACGAAGAGGCTCACGCGCGCGTGTCATGGCCGATTCAATTCTCACGCTCACGCCAGGCCAATGAATGCGTCAACCGCTCTCTCCCTTGGGTGACCCGCGCTGCGAAAGGAGCAACGTTTCGATGATAGAGTTGGGTGTGAACATTGATCACGTGGCGACGATCCGTCAGGCACGAAGGACCTATGAACCTGATCCGGTCGTTGCCGCCGCGATGGCCGAGCAGGCCGGCGCCGACGGGATCACCTTTCACCTCCGCGAAGACCGCCGCCACGTCCAGGACCGCGATGCCGAGGTCTTGATGCGGACGGTAACGATCAAGACAAACCTCGAAATTGCCGCTGATCCCGGTGTGCTGGCGATCGCGATTCGGCTGCGTCCGACGTGGGCTCTGTTGGTTCCGGAGAACCGCGAAGAGGTAACCACCGAGGGAGGGCTCGATGTGGTGGGCGATAGCGGGCGAATCGCATCGGCCGTGAAGCAACTTCATGATGCCGGGATTTTGGTGAGCCTGTTCCTTGATCCCGAGGAGCGGCAGGTGGCAGCGGCGGTCGAACTCGGTGTCGATGCGGTTGAACTGCACACGGGCCTCTACGCGCTCGCCGCGCTACCGTCTTCATCGAGCGAAGCCAAAGCGGGTCAGCTGGCGCGGCTTCAGAAGGCCGGTGAGCTTGCAAGCGAATCGGGCATTCGCGTCCACGCCGGTCACGGGCTGAACTACGTCAATGTCCGCCCCGTGGCAAGCCTGCCCTGGCTGACGGAGGTCAACATCGGCCACGCGATCATCAGCCGCGCGGTGATGGTCGGCATGCACTCGGCTGTTGGCGAGATGCGACGATTGCTCGATCTCGCGAGATGATTCGGGGACAATTCTCAGCCTCCCATGTAGGGAAGGCGGCGGCCTTGGCGACGGGCGGCGGTGATCTGGTTCTGCAATTCCTCGCGATCGATCGATCGAATCGGGATCGTGATTAGCGACATCACTTCGACTTCGTTGCCCCCTCGCCGCTTGGCGACTATCTCGACCTCCTCTTCCAAAGCGGCTAACCATGCCGGCATGTCGAGTCCGGCACCGGTTGGATGGCGAGTGAGCAAATCTGCCTCTCGTTCGAGCAGTTCGAATGCGCCGCTCTCGCGGTTGGCTTCGGCATCGAGCGTCGCCGGCTCGACCAACGCCCTCATCCGGTCGATCGTCATCGGTTGAACGAACCGCTCGAGAATTCGATCGGCGATCGTCGGCATCCGCATCGCGTATTCCCGCTGCAGGCTGCGCAGCTTCGTGACATAGACATCGGCCTTGGCGCCGATCCTTTCCGCAAGGCTGCGACGCCAAATTGCGGCCGCGCCGTCAAAGCGGCTCCGCACCAGAATTTCGTGAGCCCACATCACCGGCTTGAGGTTCCACGCGACCCGGTCGTATCGAACGCGCAGCCGAAGGAAGTCATGGAACATGTAAATTAGGTCGCCGCGGTCACTCTGCGTCGTCGTGCTGTTGTAGTCGAGATACTCGGCGTGGTGATCGAGGATCGATTCGAAGACGATCGCGAGCCATTTTTCGGCTTCGTGTCGATCGAGGCGGCCTGAGGCGATATCCTCGAACAACGCCGTGTGTCGGACTTCTTCTTGCGACTGGATCACTCCGTCAATCCACTTGCCGACACCTTGGTGAAGGATCGCCCGAACGTTGGGTAGCTTGAGGAAGGTCTGTGTGAAGAGTGGGTCGCCGTACTGCCGAATGAAGGTAACCATGGCTTCCCAATTGTTTTCGTCCGAGACCGTTTCGAGCGAAGACAACCGCAGCGTCTGACTGTGGGCGAGCCAGCTCGCAAGCATCGTTTCGGTTAGCGATTCCAATTGGGAAATCAGAGCTTCGGTCCGTTTGCCCCGGTCGAGCGCCGGCCATCCGCGTACCGACGCGACAAGGGAGGTCACCAGCGATCGAAAACCGATTCGAAACAGCCCATCGAATTCGGTCACCGCGCCGGTACCGATCGGATTGTGTTGTTCCATCATCCGCGCCGCCTCGACCAGCCGGCAGGCTTCGACGAACAGTCCACGTCGCGGCATCCGGTGAAGCAGGTGGTGCAACATCCGCTGGCGAAGGCGGGCGATGAAAATCTTGACCGGGTCACCACCCCGCGAGAGCGGGATGTAGAGCAGGTTGCTCTGCCGAACCGCCTCGAGCATTGGCGAGAACTGCTCCCTCGCGGCCTCGTGATTGCCCGAGATCAGTGCCGCGAACATCCGCACCGCGTCGGCGTCGTCGCCGCTGAGCGAGGCGACAATCGGGTCATCCCGATGGGTCGAATCGTCTCCGGCGCGATCCCGCAGAGCGATCAAGACGCCCGTAACCAGACGACGCGAGTCGGATATCTCGACCGCCGTACCGATGATCCGTTCGATCAAAGAGTCGCGGATCAGGCGTCTGCGATCGTAGCTCCGCATCGATTCGTTGTCGGAGCCTTGCGGGGTGACGCGAAATGAGCGGATATCGTCGAGGAGGTCGAGCAGGCCCTGGCGATTCGCGCCGGCCTGCTGAACCCACTGGGCCATCGAGTCGAGTCGGTCCGATAAAGCCGGATCGTCACCTGGAGGGAGAAGCGTCGAGTAGCCGATGTCCGCGGCAATCGCCCACATCCTCGCCAACGATTCGAGGAAGCTGAGGTGTTCGGTGAGCCGTTTGGATTCGGCTTCAAGTTCATCCTGATTGTCCTGAGCTGAACTACCGCCACCACCAAAGACTGAGCCCTCCACACCGTCATCGGTGGTGTCGTGATAGGTCATTCCCTCGTATGCCGCATCGAAGATCCCCGATTCGGCCTCGTCCACGTCGACATCGGACTCGGGGCCCAATGGGTTTCGATCGGCATCGGCAAGTTCAGAATCCCAATCGCGTGGGTGGCGGGTTCCGGGCGATCCGAGTGCGAAATGGGGAACCGTCCAGTAATGCGCGGCGTTGGCCTCGATAAAATCGAAGAACTTTTTTGCCATGGGCCAGACGTCGATCGCCGGTTGTCCGTCGGCGGTCGATTGGCTGGACACGCCCGGCGACGGGGTACCCGAGATCGATGATTTTCCTCGCGCTTCGACTTCGGGCGATGGTGAAGCATCCGCCGGCTCATCGTGTTCGTGCGGGCTGTGCCGCTGCGAGACGGACGCATCGAGGTCGTCGGTGTGGATCCCGGCCGCGATCCGCAGCCGCACGAGCCAGCGAACGGCCAGATGAGGCAATGAGCTTCCGCCCAGGCGGAGCCCGATACGCGGTGCGTTATTGAGCCAGTGAATGAGCAATGCCATCGAGGCTACGAAGTCGCGACGATCCAAAAGTGCGTTGATCACTAGCGCGTAGGCTCGCGGCGAATCGAAGAGGTCGGCGTGGGGGGCCCAAAAACCGACGTCACCCGCGGCAGCGCCGCCACGGTGCCAAAGTTGCAACGCCCGCGCGACGAGTTTGGCCGATTCGTAAGACTCGGCCGGATCGACCGCCTCGACGGACTGCACGGCGTGCGCGGCGTAGCGACGCCACCAACGAGCCACGTTGTCAAACATCGCGTCGGTTTGGCGAAGTGTCTGCGAGTCATCCCTCGCCGCCGCTTCGCTCCAGACTCGCGCCAGGTAACCGAATAGCTGCTCGATCAAGTACACGAGGTCATCGACGCGGTGGTCATGCGAGCCGTGTTCGGGACCAGGAAAGAGCGGAAAATTGCCACCGAAGTAGAGGATGTTCCAAGGGTCCACGCAGGCGCCGCAGTCGATG
>JBGTCJ010000003.1:0-3899 GCA_041748895.1 Pirellulaceae bacterium | reverse complement strand
AAGGCAGTTTGCAGGCAATGCCCGGAGCGACACACCATTTTCAGTATCAAAATGGAGAGCGAGTTTGGTTCTTCGGCGATACTGCGTGGGCACTCTTTACAGATGACGCTCAGGAGTCGCACGATCGCAGCAGTGTTGAGCGGTATTTGCGAAATCGATCCGAGCAGGGTTTTAACGTCGTGCACCTTATGGCACAAAATGAAGCAGGCTGGGGAAACCATCAGGGTCCCCCTTGGCATGATATTGCGAACGAACAAATCAACACCGACTACTGGCGTGAGGCCGAACAGCGAATTGCCTTCGCTAACTCGCAGGGCATCGTCTGCGGGATCGCGCTGGCTTGGGGTGAAAAATCAGGTAAAGAGAAGTATCCCTGGGGTAGATTTCCAAACATCGAGGCTCGAGAGCGACATGCAAGGCATATGGTCGCTCGTTTTTCAGCATACAATGTTTATTTTTTGGTCGCTGGCGAATGGCATGGCGAAGTTCGCAACCGCAAGCAATCGGAAGAAACGGTTCGTAGCGAGTTCATACGGCTTGGGGATGTGGTGAAGGCACTTGATCCACACGGTCGCATGATCGGAATTCACCCAATGACCGACCATGGCAGCACCCGTGAATACAACTTGGCCGACTGGATGAGTTTTGGTGACTACCAGCAGAACTACAGCGATCTCCATGGTCGAATATTGCTGTCGCGAGGGTTTTCTAAGCCAGTTGTCAATAGTGAGTACGCATACTTCCTACGTGATTCTAACGGCGATGGGATTGTTGATAAGCAGCACAGCTATACCCTAGATGATATTCGGTACGCGAGCTGGGATATTTTGATGGGCGGAGGTTACCTTGTCACAGGATTTGGGTCGACTTATATGGGTGGCTATAGGCATCCCACTCCATTTTCGCCTGATGATCCAGTCAATATACCTTGGGTCGAACAGGCCGGACTTATGAAAAATTTATTTTCGTCATTAGAATACTGGAAGCTTGAGCCGCACGACGAATGGATTGAGTGCGAGATTCCTCGGACTTCCGATCGAAACGAGCGAGTCGATCTAGGTAAATCGCAACTATTGGTTAAGCGAGTCCCTGCCGTAGCGTATTGGTGTTTGGCCGAACCGGGAAAACAAGTGCTCGCCTATGTACGTGGAGTTTCGGGTTCGATTTCCATAAAGCTGGACGATTCGAACACAAACTTTAACGCGACTCGTTTCGATCCACGTTCCGGAGAACGTTCTGAACTGGGAAAAGTGAACGGCCGAGAGTTTCAGTTCCAGCCGCCAGACGATCAGGATTGGTTGGTAATACTTCAAAGATAACGGCTAAACATTTCGGCATGTAGAACCGTATTTTTGGTCGACAAGATTTTTGGCGATTTGCTCATAAAGCCCGCAGTCACCTCGAACCGCGTACCCACTTTTAGTCCACACGGATGCTAACGTTCGAAGGGCCTCTGCTTTCTACTCAGGGCGTGGTCACCCACGCCTGCGATATCGCCGGCCACACCTTTTGCGTCGCTGTGTAGAGC
The DNA here is from genome assembly GCA_041748895.1 of Pirellulaceae bacterium. Taxonomy (GTDB): domain Bacteria; phylum Planctomycetota; class Planctomycetia; order Pirellulales; family Pirellulaceae; genus UBA6163. The sequence continues at coordinate 2,371 of JBGTCJ010000003.1, read as the reverse complement.
GCCATCGCGATCAGAATGGTCAGCCCCACGAAGCCGACCGAGTTCAGCAGCCATCCGTTGCGATCTTCACCCATTACGTCACGTCGGTTGACAAGCAACATCAGAACGATCGCCACCAGTGGCGAAACGACGACCGTCACCGCTTGGCCAAAAACGATCGCTGGCATCGGCTTGGTGCCCCAGTGGATCGCCAGCAGCGCGACCAACATCCCGATGATCAAGACCGTGGCCGTTGCCCATCGCGCCGCCCACTTCCGCGGCCCGCTGGACCAACCCAAACCATCGCACAGAACAAACCCGCCGATCATCGAATTGACGAGGAAGGAAGAGTACGCCGCTGAGAATAAACCGGCACAAAAGACCGCGCGCCCAAAGCCACCGAAGATCGTCAAACCCCCGGCGATGTCACTGGGGTCTTGAATCTGAACCCCACGCAGCGCGCTCGACGCGGTGGCGATCAGCATCAACGTGATCGCCATCATCACCATCGACGCGAATCCGCTGTCGAACAAGCCATCGGCCAGCTCGCTCTTGGTCCATCCTTTTTGGCGGACGAGATACGCCTGAAAGTAGGCGCCCGATATCACCAGCGTCGTTCCCACCAGTCCGAGCAACGATAGGTCGACCTGCGACTCACCCGATCCCCGCCCCCACAAATGCCATACCGGTGGCACCAACCCGCGAGCCCACTCGATCAGGTCTGGCCGCGCGAACACAAGGTTGATCGCAAAACTGACGAGCATGATGGCAACAAACACGGCCATCACGCGTTCCACCGCCTTGTAGAGATTTTCGAACCAAAACAGGAAGGCGATCGCCACCGCATTGAGCGCGATCACCAGATGCCAAGGCTGCAACCCGGGTATCGAAGTGATCCGATCGCGGTACTCAGCCATCGCTGCGTAGATGCCGAGGTTGTTGCCAAACTGAAAAGCCGATGCGATCAAGAACACGCCAAGTCCGAGCGCGATCGCCAACCAGCGGCCGTAGTGCTGCGCGATCAAATCGCCTGTCGAAGTTGCGGTAACCACTCCCAGCCGCGCCGCCATCGTCATGAAAGCCCACATCAACACGACCGAGCCAACGACCACCCAGGACATCGAGTAGCCGTAAGTCGCGCCGACCTGCGAGCTCGTCGTGATGCTGCCGGGACCGATCACCACGCAAGCCGTGATCAAACCAGGACCGATTCGAGAGTACCACCGAGGTCGATTATTCACCGCATGCTCCGAAAATTCCTCGCCGAATCCGAACTCGGCTCCGATGGTCCATCCGCGTCGCGGTCGATCGCCAAATACGAACGAACGGGCCACGTTTCCCACCATCGCAACAGCATCCGAAGCTGATCGGTTGCAAACCGCTTTTGCGAATGGGTCAGGTGGTCCGGGGAGTGCGCGGGTATGGCGTATCGAGTCGAGCCCAATTCGACCATCAGATGTCGATAGTACAGAACCAAATCGACACCCTCGTCGAAGGTCGAGAGCACCATCAAAGCCTCACTCAATTCTTGCGCCGCGCGGCGAGCGGACGCCTCGCCCGCGACCGCCGCCTGGCAAAGCTTCATCAGAAGCAGAACCTGATCGGGAAGGCAATTTCCGACACCTGTGATCGCACCGACCGCGCCACAATTCAGGAAGCCATGAAACACCTGCGTGTCGACACCAACCAACAGGATCCCGCCATCGGGCGCCGACGTAATCTGCTGGGCGGCGTAGGACAAAGCTTCCGCCCCACCAAACTCCTTGAACCCGACCAGGTTGGGATACGATGCCCTGAGATCGAAGTAAAGCTCGGCGCGCGTTTGGTAACCGTAATAGGGACTGTTGTAGATCACGGCCGGAAGGTCAGGCGCGGCTGCCAATAGGGACTGAAAATGGTCTCGCTGCGCCGCGACGCAGCTGACACGCGAAAGCAGGCGGGGGATCATCATCAAACCGGCGGCGCCCACCTCTGCGGCATGCTCCGCCAAGCTCACGGCACTCCTGGGGCTAGCCGCGCCGGTCCCCACCACGACCCGCAATCCTGCGGCCACCAACCGCCGAACCCCTTCACGTCGATCGTCCTCGGCCAGCAACGGCCAATCGCCCATCGAGCCGCAATACACCACCCCACGCATTCCCCGATTGACCAAATCGACACCCGTCTCCACCAAGGTGTCAAAGTCGACGGTCCCGTCGGAGTGAAAGGGCGTCATCAACGCCGGCAAGCAACCGAGAAAGACGTCAGCAGAGGGGAGATCATCCATCGCGACGAATAATCCCCATCAGAAGGCCTTTACCGACGCTGGATTCCGCTCGCGCCAGTGGACAAAAGCACCATCCCGGGGTGACGGCGAAAGCCTCGGACCGAACAGCCAAAGCGCTCGCTGCGG
>JBGTCJ010000002.1:0-2785 GCA_041748895.1 Pirellulaceae bacterium | reverse complement strand
CGTTTCCGACCCTCCCGAGGGAGGGTAAAGTCGGCTTACCGACTTGTGTAGATACCAATGGCTCTAGGGCGGGTATCGCAGGGGGCGGAAGGGGGGTGCATCGCTGATTCTGTTGACGCGGCGTGGGAGACTTGGTACTAGCTCAATCGTCTCCTACCCTCCCATCCTTCAGTGGTTTAGCACGATGCGTACGACCCCCCGCTACTGGCTCCTTTTGGCCTCGTTTGGTGTTCTATCGGTGTTGCCGTCGGGATGTGGATCCTCCACGGCGCCCACGGCGTCCACCCAAGCGGCGGCGAACGCCTCGAGCGCCACGCCTAGCTCCATGGCGGTGCCCGAGGATGTCCACGTGGCGACCGCGACAGTTTCGCAGTTCTTGGACGCCATCCGACGTGGCGGAGACACCGGCGGGGCTGACCGGCTGCTAACGCAAAACGCTCAAAATGTGCTTCGACGGATCGGGAGGTCGGTGCAGCCGATCGGATCGCCCGATGCGCTATTTCAGGTTACGCGGGCCGAAGCGGTCGATGATCAGCCAGGCGCGGCGCTGGTCCACAGCACCTGGACTGAGCCGAACGGATCGGGCGGGCAAGACACGTATCAGGTCGTCTGGGCGCTCGAGCGGGAAGCCTCGGGATGGAAGATCTCCGGCCTGGCTATGGACCTGAGCGAGGCTGAAGCACCGCTCATCGTCGACTTTGAGAACGAAACGGAAATGGCAAAATTGCTTTCGGCGACCGGCGATCCCAATGCAAACCCGCCGTCGCAAAGTACCAGTCAACCGACCGGGCAGATGTCGCAATTGCCACAGCAGACGCAGTCGCTGGACCGTTGAGAGAGCACTCCGATTCGGCGAGCGGAAGCCGGGTGAAATATGATTACCGACCGCCGAGGCGGTCCCGATTCCTCTCGTCTTGGATGGGTTCGGGTTCTTTCGCGAGGCAAGGATGCAGACGTGACATTCGGCGATTTTCACCGCAAGCAAGTCGAGAAGTCGCAACGGGCCCAAACCTCCGTGAGACGCGTGAAGCGGTTCCGGAGGAAACGCGGCTATTTGTTGGCTTTGCTCGCATTTCTGTCGCTGCTGCTCGTCGGTTCGCCAAGCCTGATTTGCCAATCCCCATTGGCCGCCGTCCTATTGCGGTCTACCGCGGCCAGTTTCGGCATTGATGCAGAGGTTTCTTCGATCCGGCTCGGATGGATCACCCCCCTCAGGCTCGACGCGGTTCGCCTCCAGGGCCAATCGTCTGGTTCGCAATGCGCCATCGATCGAATCGAAAGCGAACTTACGCTGATTGGCTTGATCCGCGGTTTCGGAGAAATCGGTGAGACGTCGATTCGCGGAGTTGTGGCGAAATTGAGCGTCGATGAGGGGAAAATCAGTCTCGAAGAAGACCTGGCGCGTCTGTTTGGTGACGACGATGATTCCGATTCGCCTGGTACCGCACAGGAGCTTCGATTGCTCAACGGAAGCGTGGTCGTCCACGATTTGACGCTCCATTTAAGCGATGCCGTAACGGGACGGACATGGATCGCCGGGCCATCGCAGGCGGATTTACAACTGAATGGATCGATGCTCGCGGCAACATGGACGACGGTTCTAACCGATCCAGACGGCGGCAGCGGAGCCTTCCAGGGCCAACTAGAGTACGACCGCGCATCGGGCGACGATTACCACGTGGCACTTCGTGCCGAACGGGCGCCAATCTCGATTCTATCGCTCGCCAAACGCTGGTTGGCGGAAAGCGGAGCCGCGATCCCTGCGACGATTGGCGGTGATTGCACCGGGGGCCTTCGATTGGAGTCGGCGACCGCACTAGAGGTCGCGGGGGAAGCGGATCGAGATGTGACTTTGTCGCTGGCGGTCGATCGGGCCGAGATCAGAAATTTCGTGGCGAACGATCCATCCTTTGGCGGCAAGGCTTGGCGAAACGGTTTGGCCTCGCTCCATGGCAAGGCCTATTTGGAGAACCATCGTTTGGTCAGTGATGGATTTGAAGTCAGCACTGATTTCGCGGCAGCCACGATTGACGGTGCCTTCAATACCAATTTGTCGTTGACGGGCGACAGTGGCTTGGCCGCGTGGCTCGAGGCCCTCGATGGTTCCGCTTCGGCAAGCATCGACTTGGTCGCCTTGCAGAAGGCACTACCAGGCTTGATGCCGCTTCGCCAACAGGCGCGGATCACGCGTGGAATGGTCAGGGCCGACGTCAGCTCCGCTCGTGATGCAAACGGTGTTCGACATTCCCACTGGGATATCCAAACCCAGCCACTCGACGCCCGAAGTGGAGACCGATCGATTCGGATCGAACCGGTTCAGTTGGTTGCCGCGGTACGCGTGACCGCGGGCGGTGTCACGACCGACTCGCTTCGATTGACCAGCTCCTTCGCCAATGCGACGGCCGAGGGGAACTTGGCCGAGGGGCGTGTACGCGGCGATCTCGACTTCGGGCGACTTGCCGCTATCCTCCAACCGCTGGTCAATCTACCCGAACGGATGCTGGCGGGAACCGCGGCCGGCGAGATGAACTGGTCAGGTCAGAGCGGTGATCAATGGCGGCTCGGTGGTACGGGAAGTGCCAACGAACTAAGGATTGTGCTTCCCGGTGGGATCGCTCTGCAACGTCCCACGCTCGCGGCTGAGGTCGACGCGGTCGGCAGGTTCCGCCAAGGGCAGTTGAGCGAACTCAGTTCCGCCACGCTGAGGGTGCGGAGCCCATCGCTCGAGGCGGAGGCTAGGTTGATTGCCCCGATCGCTTCACCCGACCAGGCGACAAGCTTTCCA
>JBGTCJ010000001.1:0-6947 GCA_041748895.1 Pirellulaceae bacterium | reverse complement strand
GGAGGGCGATCGTCCATCGATGGCGGCCGTGCATCGCAAGCCGTCGTCAGTACCGGGGGGGCGCCATCAACATGGCTTGCAGCGACCTCGAATCCTCAGGAAGGTCCGCAGGGTCAGGAAGAGGGTTGGTACAGTCGTCGCCGCCGTGATGTGATGCAACAGTCGGTCGCAGCGGATCCAGCGGCCGCGTCGCCCTATCGAGCGGCTCAGCCGCAACCAGAGCAGGGCCTGATTCCCGGCGGTGTCATCGCCCCGGCAGCTGCAAAGGCGGCTTCAAACGGTTACCCACCCAGAACTCCCGGCCCGGGTGGACCGGGTGCTGCCGGAATGTCGTATTGGCGGTGATCGCGAATCCGATTTCGACCCTGTTCGCGCGCAAGATTTTCCGGTGCGTCGAGAGTAGGGCGTTGGTGGCGGAACGATTTCCGGTTACCATTTTGGTCGACTGACCCCTCCCCTTAGCCCCCGAGTGTTTCGCAGCGAGTCATGGCAAAACCACACCACAAACTGAAGAAAGCCAATCACGGCCAACGGCCTGCCAACGGAAAGGCTCGCAAGGCAAAACGCAAGAAGGTCAAGACCTAAGCCGTGGCATCGATCGAGTTCATCGTTGATCCGGACCTGCTCGACTTTGAACGGCCGATCGCTGACTTGGAAGCGATTCGCCAGCTCAATCCGCAGCGTTACGAGATGGAGCAGCTGACGGGCATCCTTTATGAGGATGTCGAGCACTCGGTTTGCGCCGCTTACTTGCAAACCAGCGAGGACAGCTTTTGGGCTCGTGGGCACATGCCCGGCATGCCGTTGATGCCGGGAATGTTGATGATCGAAGCGGCAGCGCAGCTCGCCAGCTTCTTCACCCAGCGGCACGATCTTCTCGGTGCCCAGATGGTCGGATTTGGCGGCGTCGATAACGTCAAGTTCCGCGGAGTCGTGCTACCGGGCGATCGCTTGGTAGTGATGGTCAAACTCATCAAGGCTCGACGCAATCGGATGATCGTCGCAGCGTTTCAGGGTGTTGTCGGCGATCAGATCGTCTGCGAAGGCGAACTTCGAGGGATCCCGATTCCCGTCGAGTACGTGACCACCCAGCTCACGAAAATGCGTTCGAGTCCCAGCTACCGCTGAGCGCTCGCGCCGCACAGAAAAGGTTGCCGCGCGACTGTGACTCACGTAAGTTATGGTTTTGAGGCGCGCGATCAATGAAACGACTCATGTTCTGCCGTGATTGGTGGGGATACCAGTTGGTCGCTCGGATCGTGCTCGTGAGTGTCTTGACCGGATGCTCCTCACGGAAAAACGACGTGGTGACCGAGACGAAACAGTACAGCTTCGATGATATCGCCTCGCAGTTGGCGGCCGAGGAGGCGGCATCGGCGTTGGAGCGTGAGGATTAGTGGTGGTGATGCAGTGAACCGGTAACGATCACGGGGGCATTGACCATGAGAACCGTTGTGGTTTCCCGTTTCGAGCCAGCTGGGACGTCTCGGCGTCACGCGGGCGGATTCACCTTGGTCGAGTTGTTGGTCGTGATTGCGGTCATCGGTGTGCTGGTCGGGCTTCTATTGCCTGCGGTTCAAGCCGCTCGAGAGGCGGCGCGCCGAATGAGTTGTGGCAACAATGCCAAGCAGATCGGTTTGGGACTCCACAATTACCACGCCGCCTACAACCAACTTCCGATTCACGGGACAGGTGCGACGAATGAGCGGACCAATGACACGGGTCTCGCCAATGCCTTCGACGGTTCTGGATTCACTCGATTGGAACTCTCCTTTCTCGTGGGTCTGTTGCCCTTCGTTGAGCAGCAGTCGGTCTGGGAGCAGGTCAGCCAACCTTTGGTGGAAGCCGATGGCGATCGCTGGCCCGCTTTCGGTCCGAGACCTTGGCAGGGGCGTTACCCGCCCTGGGCAACCGACATCGTCACGTTCCGCTGCCCGAGCGATCCGGGGTTTGGTGTGCCGGGTTTAGGGCGGAGCAACTACGCGGCCTCGACGGGTGACAGCTTTTACGAAGCCGAGCACGGCGTCACGGTTTGGAACACGCCGCTGAGCCGTTGGGAGTACCAGTCCAACGCGCTTGCCATGCAGCGTGCCCGCTGTGGGATGCGGGGTGCTTTTGTCGTCCGAAAGTCAATGAACTTTCGCGACTTCACCGATGGCCTAGCCAACACGATTGCGATTGGCGAAATCATCTCGGGATTCGATGACCGCGATATTCGTTCGACGTGCTTCACCAATGCCAAGGGCGGGTTCGTGATGGTCGCTCACAATGCCAAGCGATGCGGCGACCTCGGCTTCATCGACGAGGTGCGGCCGCGATTTTGGGCGCCTTCGGCGACGCTGTACGCACCAGTCTCGCAGCGCGGTCTTCGCTGGGCCGACTTCCATACCCTACAAACTCAAATGAATACCATTCTTCCACCCAATTCGGAGATCTGTTTGGTGGGGCACAGCGACACCTATGGAATCGCGCCACCAAGCAGCCGGCACGCGGGTGGGGTTCACATCGTGATGGCTGACGGCGCGGTCAAGTTCATCACCGATTCGATCGAGGCCGGCGATCCACGCACACCGAGCGTCTACTGCCAAGCGCTCGCGGCGCAGACCAATAGCCCCACCCCGGCTGGGGCGCCCAGTCCTTACGGGCTCTGGGGCGCGCTCGGCACACGAGCTTCGAGAGAGGTGGTGGGAGGCGATTGGTGACTTCGCGGCAGAGCCCGATGTCGCCCGTTCGGCCCCTGTTGTCGCCTCAGCGTTGGCGAATCGCTCGCAACGAATCGGTCCGCCATTGAGTGACGTGATCGGCCTGTCCGAAACGCTAATCTGATCTCAGGTTTGTCGCCGGTTCTGATCGGACAGCACGTCTTCGAGCCCAGTCACGAAGGAGTGATCTCGTGATCGTTGATGGACCCTGTTCGATGTACAAAGCGCCGATCTCCCAAACGCCAAGGGTCTAGACCATGTCGCTACTGCATCGCCGCCGTGTCGCACTCTTTCTTTTCGCAGTCGTCATCCTTCCACTACGGAATCCTCGGGCATCGATGAGCGATGAGCCCCGTGAGGTGATGAAATCATGGACGGTGGTTGTGCATGGCGGAGGTGTTCGCGAGAGCGACATGAGGGAGCCAGGCCTTGGCCGTGTCAAAGAGAGCCTGCGATCGGCGCTGGTGGCGGCGAGCAAGATTTTGGACTCTGGCGGAGAGGCAATCGATGCGGTCGAAACCGCCGTGAGAATTTTGGAGGATGACCCGCTCTTCAACGCCGGGCGAGGTTCGGTTGCCAATCTCGCGGGTGACTACGAACTCGATGCGTCGATCATGTCCGGAGCGACCCGGAGTGCGGGCGGGGTGGCTGGAGTTCGAACTGTGAAGAATCCGATCGCCGCCGCTCGTGCGGTGCTGGAAGATGGCCGTCATGTGTTGATCTGCGGCGAAGGCGCCGAGGCCTTCGCAAAACAACGTGAGATCGAGCAGGTCGATCCGGCATATTTTTTTGACGAGCCGATGTTCGAGGAGATTCAGCTGCGACGCTCTGCCGTCGGATTGCCTCCGTTGGATCATCCGTCCAAGCGTCCCAGCCAGGGGACGGTCGGTGCGGTGGCACTGGATCGTAAGGGGAACCTGGCCGCGGCCACGTCGACCGGCGGGCTGACGGCCAAATTACCCGGACGAATCGGTGACTCGCCGATCATTGGTGCCGGCACCTACGCCGAGAATGGTGTCGTCGCGGCCAGCGGAACTGGCGCAGGTGAGAAGTACATCATCAACTCGGCCACTGGCCAGGTCGCGTGGTTCGTCAAATATCTTGGCCTGAGCGTCGACCAAGCCGTTACCAAAGTGATGCACGAAGTCTTGCCCGCGGGTGCCGGCGGAATGATCGCCGTTTCGGCCCAGGGTGATCCGAGCATGGTGGTGACGATGGAATCGATGAGCTGCGGTTACGCCAAAAGCGACGGCAGCAACGAAACGTTTGTCCTGACCCCTTGAATTTCACCGATGCTGAGGCAACGTTCATGAAACGCTTCCATTTGTTGTTGATGGCGATGGCTTTCTCCGTCGGCTTGCCTTTGGCGGTTCGTCCGGGTGCGTGCCAGGAATCGCCGACGTCAGAAAAGGGATCGGCCGCGGCCCCGCAGCCACTTGCCGGTACCGAAGGGCTCGTCGGGTCGTTGGTGATTGTTGGCGGCGGATCCGTTCCGTCGGAAATCCACAGGGAATTTGTCAAACGGTCCGGGCCTGGTCCCGTCGTGATCATCCCAACCGCCTCGGGAGACCCGATCGATTCGGCGTGCTACGTCGGTGGGTTTCTCTACGAACTCGGTGCCACCGATTTGATCGGAGGCTACCAATTGGAGGATCGGGAGGATGACATCAAGAATTTGGCGGAAATGATCGCCGGGGCGACCGGTGTTTGGATCACTGGTGGGGATCAACGGCGGCTTGCCGATGCCTATCAGGGGACGGAGGTTGAGCTGCAATTGAAGCGGTTGCTCGAGCGCGGCGGAGTGATCGGTGGGACCTCCGCCGGCGCGGCGATTATGTCTTCGGTGATGATCTCCGGAGGAGAACGAACGCCCGAGATCGCAAGCGGGTGGGATTTGCTACCCCGTGCGATCGTCGATCAACACTTTTCGCAGCGACGACGGATCGCCCGTAGCCGTGCCGCCGTTCAGATGTATCCGGATCGATTCGGGATTGGCATCGACGAGCGAACCGCCGCGATCGTGTCGGGAACGACGATTGAAGTACTGGGTCCAGGCACGGTCACGCTTATCGTGGCCGCGAATGGCGAGCAAGCGATCACGGAAAAGGTGCTGGAGCAAGGTCACCGCGTCGAGTGGACGACACTTCTTGCGGAGCTCGAAGCGCGAGAGTCTGACGACGCGGTAGACGCTCGGCAGTAGATGGGATCGGGACGGTTTCGCAGGAAAACCAGTGCAAATACGCCCGTCGTGAACAGCAGCAGACAGAGCGATGACGCCTCGGGCACGGCGGTTCCCTCGAAGCGAAAGTTGTCGATGCCGAGAGCATGGTCAAGACCGGAGTGGTTGGCGTCAAAGAAGCGGACCCAAATTTCCTGACCCGGAGCGATCGCAAGTCCGCTAACGGTTTGAGTCAAATCGGGCACACTACCCAACGAGTTTCCGATATTGAAGACGGACGATTCTCCGCCCACGACTGGCGAGGTGAAGATCGCTTCCTCAAGGTTGGTCCAGGTACCGACGGTGTTGATCGCTCCCGCTTCGGCCTCGAACACTTGGTACTGCGGCACCAAGCTTTGGGCCGGACGATTGAGCGTGGAACGCCACTGCTCGCCATCGTAGGTCACCGTGAAGCCACCGAGCGTCGATGTTGTCGCGTTGATCAATCGCACCCCATAGAAGATCGCTCCCACGGAATCCTGATTGACCGATCCAAGGGCGCGATCGGTGGAGCCCCCCGAGCCATGACTGTAGAGTCGGCCTGTGTTCTGCTCACCATTGCTTCCCCGTATCGTGACCGCTGCGCCCGTGCCGTACGCCGCGTACCAACCCAACAGCCCGGTGGGGCCATCCGGCTCACCACCATTGTTGTCGATCCAGTCTTGGGTCGTATTCGTCACCGTGGTGAGCGTGTCGAAATTCTGGGTGTACACCAGGTTGTCATCGGTCAAAACGATCGCTGCTTCGAGCTGCGCGCCGAGGATGCAAGACACCCACGTAGCCACCAAACATCTACCTATCATTTTCGGAAATTTCCTCGGGTGGAAAAAAGCGGGAAGAAAAAATCGCGATAGTGGTCGACGGACCACTCCGGGGAGGCGGAATGCAAATCCCGTCCCGATCGCCATAACGCGAGAGGGATCAAGCGACGTGGGGTCCGATTACGGCTTGAAGAAAGTGAACCAACCACTCACTGACGAACGGTAGTGCGGATTCCAGAGACTTTGTCGGAAGATCCGATCATTCCAGCAGTAACCTTTTTTTGGAGGACGCGGCTTGGGCTTGCACAAGTAGTGCGCGGGTCATTGCCCAACCTTTGATCAGCCGCACTTGGCGGGAAACCGCAGTCGATCGAGGCCGTCGCCCCCATACCAGCCGTAAGCGCCAGCGACCGGACCGATGACATTCTTGGTTCTTGGTTCTTGGTTCTTGGTTCTTGGTTCTTGGTACGATCAACAACGAACGAACAACGATGAACCCGTCCGTATCGCTTGACACGCACGCCGGCCGTCGTATCAGTCGATCCGCTCTGTTACCCGCCGCGGCGATCGCCTGACCAACGACACAATCGCCCGCGAGCACCCGGCCACGGCTCACCCGGACTACCACCCCTTTTTCACGCGTGCGAGCGATCTTGTGACCGATACTCCATCCGACATGTTGTCGATCGACGCCGCGGCCCCACTGATTGGCTTGTCGCCGCGCACGCTCCGCGAGATGCGCGTTCGCAAGAAGATCCGTTACGTGCGAGTCGGCCCTGGACGCGGACTCTACTGCATGCGGCGAGCAAGTAAGCAAATCTAAGTTGCTCGAACTCGTTCAGGATTGCTGAAAAGCGGCGCATACGTGATTGCGGCGATCGCTGCACATTCGGCGGACGCGCCTCGGCCGCCAAACGACGCGATCCAGTCCGTCACATGATGCGGAGCCAGCTCCGCGGCCAGCCGCTCGCAGGTCCGCATCGCATCGGCACGGTTTTTGCGGACATAGACCCCTGCGTGCGTATGCCCTCCGCGGTAACGACCTTGACGTGTCAGGCCTTGCGAGCTCTCAGGTAGTAGGGCATGTTCACGGGGGAGCCTCGGAGAGCGTAAAAACCGCCACTCTGCAAGAGGCAAATGACATGTACGGTCATCGGGGTCCGCGTCGCGGTGGAATCATTTTGGAATCATCGGCTTTCACGAGCCAGCCAGAGACCAGCCGAAAAAATCCAAATTTCCAACCATTTACCGCCTCAAATCAATCGG